>NZ_JAIUDG010000036.1:0-50003 GCF_020179875.1 Paenibacillus sp. alder61 | reverse complement strand
TTAATTCATCAAGAAATCCGGGAGCAACAGCGATCGGAAGAACATTTCACCCGGCTGCCTCTATCCCTCCATCATTAGTTCAACTCATTACGACTAACTGATGTTAAGGTTTTTGCAAGTTTAATGGGGAATGTGCACAAATAGCCGCTCTGGCTTCCGTTAGATTTTCCAAAATGCGATTTTTCGTGAAATAGGCGCTATTATTTCCGCTAGAGTCGTGATATTAAAGCAACGGTTAGCCCGGACTGGAGGTCCGCCAATGAAAGCCGCTTGCGGTCAAATAAATCTATAATGAGACCCAAGCATGGACAAGCCCATTTGAATTCACTCTAAAGCTACCTACCTCAACATCAAAATTCTCCGACCTCAATGGTCAAGGCAGCTTTCATATCGCAAGGTACGTTTTACGGGCATTTTGAGACCAAGGAAACAAATGACGCTGAATTGATCCGTGCCGGTAGGGACAAATTAGTGGAAACGATTGCCGCAGGCCGCCGCAACTAGCGGGAAACCGGGCTATAGACGACATATTAACTGAAGGAGATACCCTACTATGAAAAAGAAAACATCCATTCTATCCTCGATCCTGATCATGGCTTTGACCCTCATCTTGGCCGCTTGCGGCAACAATGCCGCTAAACCGAATCCTCCGGCGCAGTCCGGCAATCCAAATCAAGCCGCCGGAGGCAATTCCCTGGAGCGGATCAAGAGTAAGGGCAAGATGACGATCGGCCTGATGGGAACGTACGCGCCTTATAATTTCGTAAATGAAAATAACGAAGTCGATGGCTACGACGCCGATTTTTCCAAGGAAATCGCCAAGCGGCTCGGTGTGGAAGCCGAATTTGTAACCGGCGAATTTTCCGGTCTGATCGAAGGGTTGAAGCAGGGCAAATTCGACGCCCTGGTAAGCCAGGTGACGATTACCGATGAGCGTAAGCAATCGATTGATTTTTCCGAACCCTATGTGAAGAATGATGTCAGCATTATCGTCAAAGAAAGTAATAACAATATCCAGTCCGTTGAGGATTTTAAAGGCAAAAAGGTGGGCGTCGCCTTGGGCACGAACGATGAGGCTTACCTTCGCGACGAAGTTCTGCCTAAAGTCGGAACGTTTGAAATCGTCACCTACAACGACAATTTGAATGCGCTGATGGATTTGAACAACAAGCGGATCGACGCAACGATCAACAACGTATTCGCTCTAAAACCGCTGATTGAGAAAAATAATCTGAAGCTGAAAACGGTTGGGAAGCCTTTGAAATCCGACTATGCCGGCGTGGCGATGCCGAAGAACAGCCCCGAGTTGAAAGACGCGGTTGACCAAGCCCTCAAGGAAATCAAGGAAGACGGTACACTCAAAACGTTGTACAACAAATGGTTTGGCGTAGATCCTAACTTTTAAGCGGGGTTTATGGCCGAGGGGAGGCAAAACGGATGAAGCTGGTGCTCGACAATCTTGAATATTTGCTGACCGGGGCATTTTTGACACTGCAGATCACCTTGATCTCCATGTTTTTCGGCATTCTCATCGGACTGATCACCGCGATCGCCCGATTAAAAGGGAACCGTGTCCTGCGTGGCATGGCAAAAGGGTATGTCTCGATTATCCGGGGTACGCCGCTGATGGTGCAGATTTTTATCGTTTACTTCGGCCTGCCGGATCTCAGCATCCAATTGAGCCCGATGATGTCAGCCTACATCTCCATGAGTCTGAACGTCGGCGCTTACTTGTCCGAAACTTTCCGGGCGACGATTTTATCGGTGGAACACGGGCAGACCGAAGCGGCCCAATCGCTCGGGATGACGCCGTGGCAGACGATGCGGTATGTGATTCTGCCGCAGGCCGCCCGGATCGCGATTCCGCCGCTCGGCAACACATTTATCGGCATGCTGAAGGAAACGTCGCTCATCTCGGTCGTGACGGTCGTGGAACTGTTCCGGGCGGCCCAAATTCTCATCGCCCGCTATTATGTGGCCATGCCGTTCCTGATCGCGATCGGGATCATGTACTGGGTCATGAGCACCGGGCTGTCGATCATTCTGAACCGGGTCGAAAAACGTTTGTCGAAAGCGTATTGACCCCCTGTTACATGTGGCGAACCCATTCAAGGAGCTGAAGACAAGCATGACTACTTTGCAGGAACATTTGCCGGACGTGGCCAGTCGGGCCAGGGACATGCTGGAGCGCAGCGGGTACGACGCCCTGATCGCTTCCAGTCCCGAGAACGTCTATTATTTATCCGGTCAACCCAGCATGTTTATGTATACGTTCCGCATGAGCGAGGCGGCGTTCGCCGTCGTCTTCCGGGACCCCAACCGCCCTTCCCTTTTGCTGATGAGTGAATTCGAAGCCTCGGGATTGCCGAACGACATCCCGGGCTTTTCGATCCTCACCTATCCGCAGTGGATTGACCTGGACGATCCCTATAGTCTCAACAGGGATCGGTTCCGCGGCGAGCGTCCGGACGCGCCCCGCCCGGACGCCGCGTTGGCGGCGCTGGCCGAGGCGCTCCAGGCCGGCGGGCTCGCGGGCGGCGGACGGAGCGTCGCCGCCGAGCTCAGCGGCATGCGCGCGCCGTCGCGGGCCGCGCTGGCGGAGCGGCTGCGCGCGCGTAAAACCGGGTTCGAAATCGCGCAGCTCCGCGAGAACTGCGCGATTTCGGAAGCGGCCCTCCGCGAGGCCGCGGGGTTGATCGCTCCCGGCGTGACCGCCGCAGAGCTGGCGGCCTCGTTCCGGATCGCGGTGACGCGCCGCCGCTTCGGCTTCAGCGAGCGCTTCACCACGATCTCCGTCGGGCCGCACTTCGCGCCGGCGACGGTATACGGGCCGCACCGTGCGGCTCCCGGCGACATCATCAAATTTGATGTCGGGGCCGACGTGCAGGGCTACGGGGCGGACATCGCCCGTACGTTCGCCCTGGGCGAACCGGCCGATGCCGCCAAGCGTGCCTATGCGGCGCTGCGCCCGGGGCACGACCGCATGCTTGCGCTGGCGGGCCCCGGCGTCCCCATGGCCGAGGTGTTCCGCGAAGGGATGGACGTCATCCGGCGCTCCGGGCTGCCGGACTACAACCGGGGCCACCTCGGCCACAGCATCGGCCTGGCTCTCGCCACGGAGGAGGCGCCGTTTTTCAGCGCCTCCGAAACCACCGTGCTCGAGCCAGCGATGGTCGTTTGTATTGAAACGCCATACTACGGGTATGGCGTCGGCGCGGTGATGATCGAGGACATGCTCCTCATCACCGAGAACGGCAATGCGCGGTTCAATCAACTGACCCGCGACTTGGTCATCTTGTGAGGCGGGCGTACCGGCCGCGCGTCCGGTGCCTCACGTTCCCCATCCTCTGATTCAGACCGCAGACCTCCCAACCGCAGGTGGAGCCCGCGGCGATCAAGGTCTCCCAGCAGGCTTCCGCCACTCCCAACTCAAAAAGGATGCAAATCTGCAGGTATTTAGACCGATTCACGCTTGAATGCGAAAAAAGATGCAAATCTGCAGGTATTTTTAGCAATATTAGAGAAACGAGCCGGTTTCGTCGAAAATTCCTGCAGATTTGCAGGCATTTTGAAATTTGGGTTCCGAACACGAAAAATACTTGCAGATATGCAGGAATTTTTAATCGAGGTTTGTCTGATTCGGCCCCAAATCGGAATCGCGTGGAACAGCAGCAGCTCAAACAGAACTTACGATCTCCCGAAAGGCCCCGGTCAAACCCTTGCCCCCATCATGACCTCCACTTCGCGCTCCCGCAGTCGTTTCACCCACTCCTGCGGGCAGGAGGCGTCGGTTAGCAGCACGGAGACGTTTTCCAGCGGGCAGATTTTGGCGAATGTCGTCACGCCTAGTTTGGTATGATCGGCCACGATGAGGGATTCTTCCGCCCGCTGCATCATCTTGCGGGAAACCGCCGCCTCTTCAAGATCATAGTCGGTCACGCCGTCGGTCAGCGAAACGCCGCCCACCGAAATAAACGCCTTGTCGGCCTTGAATTCGTCCAATGTTCGATGAACAACAGGACCCACGGCCGCTTGAACCTTGGGATCTATCTCCCCACCGGCGAACACGACCCTGCCCCGAAACTCATTTAAAGCGTAATTCAAGATCGGCACCGAATTAGTAATGACGGTTACTTGTGTCCGATCCTTAATCGCCCGCATAATCTCAAGCGTCGTTGTTCCGTTGTCGAGCAAAACCATCTCTCCGTCCTTGATCAGGGACGCGGCGAGAGCCCCGATTTCCGACTTCTCCTGCTGCTGCATCAGCGATCGCTTGAAGAAGGGCGGTTCCGTTTGCTCGACACGTACCCGGACGGCTCCGCCGTAAACTTTTCTCAAGCGCCCCTCCTTCTCAAGCCTTTCCAAATCACGGCGCACGGTTTCCGTGGACACGTTGAGCTGTTTGGCCAGCCTATGTACATGAACCTTGCCTTCCTTATCCAATTGGTCCAAAATGGTGGTCTTTCTATCCTCAAATGTTAATGACATCGCTCTCCCTCTGCTCCTTTTGCTTTGCGCCCAGGCGCTTCTCGTTTGTATTGTTGTGGTTTTTTGTTGTTTTAAATTAGTTTATTCGCCGTCAAGCCGCTTGTCAAACAAAGTCCAACCGCGCCGGATGCTAACAATTTCATTGACAGGTTCCGCTTCCGGGGATAAAATCTCTTAAAACAACAAGAAACAACACAATACAACAGTACAACAATACAACATATCTGCAAGTAGTGAGATATAAAATTGGGAGGAACAGCGGATGAGCCAACGTTTAACTTTTCGGGAAGACGGCACATTTACCATCGTTCAGTTCACGGATTTGCATTGGAAGGACGGCAATGAAATAGATCAGCGCACCCGGGCGCTTATGGAGCTCGTTATGGAAGAGGAGCGGCCGGATCTTGTGGTGTTTACGGGGGACGTGGTTTATACTGGTCCGTCCCCGGACGGAATCGCCAAGTGCGAAAATCCGTCCCAGGCGCTGCGGGAGGCGGTAGCGGCGGTGGAGGAACGCGAAATTCCCTGGGCTCTCGTGTTCGGTAATCACGATACCGAGCAAGGGATAACCCGGGAGGAGCTGATGCAGGTCGTCACGGAGCACCGGCACACTTTGGCGGTACCCGGGCCGGCGGATCTCCCCGGCGTGGGAAACTATGTCCTTGAGTTGGCGGATCAGAGCGGACAGCCTGCGGCCAATCTGTATTTTCTCGATTCGGGGAGCTATTCGAGTCACGAGAACATTCCCGGCTATGGCTGGGTTACGCGGGAGCAAATTCAATGGCTGACTGCGGAGTCGGCCAGATTAAACCCTCCCGAAGCGGCGGTCAAGACGCCGGCCTTGGCTTTTTTTCATATTCCGATTCCGGAGTATCAGGAACTTTGGGACAAGCAGGTGTGCTATGGTCATAAATATGAACCGGTATGCAGTCCGCAGATCAACTCGGGGCTTTTCGCGGCGCTGGTGGAGATGGGCGATGTCATGGGCACGTTTTGCGGTCATGACCACGTGAACGACTACTGGGGCGTTTTGCACGGTATCCGGCTGTGCTACGGCCGGGCGAGCGGCTTCCATACCTATGGCAGGGAGGGCTTCCCCCGCGGAGCCAGAGTCATCCAATTGACCGCAGGCGCCCGCGGCTTTGATACCTGGCTGCGGCTTGAGGATGGCAGCGCCGTCCATGAACAGCCCGAGCACCGGCCGGAATCCATGCCCCAATAACCATTTACTTATCGAAATCGGACAAGATGACTTTTCGTCATATTTTACTTTATAATGGAAATAGCAGTGATATATATGTAATTTGGGATAAAGGGAGGGGAAATTTTGAAATGGCTGCACGCCTATGAAAATGACTTGAAATTGGCATTTGAGGAAGCTGAGGAACGTCTCGCTCATTTTCCAGAATCCTTTCGGCAACCCGCATTGGATTATCTCAACAAGTTCAATGTCTTCAAAGAGAAGTCCTCCAAAAATTATATCTGCTATCTTCTGCCTTATTGGTTGAATCAACCTGCCGGAATCCGTTTGGAAGACAGTCGAAAAATGACGGTCGCCAACATTTTCATCATGTTATACTATCATTTGATTGACGCCGTTATGGATGAGCTCCGGCCTGAAGCGACCGGCCGGCTCCCGATGGCCGAACTGATTTATATGGAATTTACGCACATTTTTAGTAGTGACTTTTCGGGAATTCCCTCTTTTTGGACGTATCACAAAAAATACACCACTGAATGGGCGGAGGCGGTATCCCGGGAATCCTCCTCCGATTTCTTTTATGAGGATCCGGTACGCATGGGACATAAAGCTGCGCCGATTAAGGGTTCCGTAGCGGGGTCCCTGCTGCTGGCCGATCGCGCTCACCTGATCCCTCGTGTCGAACAAGCCGTCGATACCGTATTGACGACGCTGCAGCTGTTGGATGATTGGGACGACTGGGAAAAGGACCTCCGGGAGAACAGCTACAATGCATTGATTTCAGTGATCCAAACGGAGATGAATATCCCTCGCGAACGTCGGCCGACCTCCGAGGAAGTTCAGCAGGGCATTTGGGTCCACGGCGCGTTATGGCGATTGTATGAGCTTGCAAACCAAAATCACGAAGCTTTGAAAGACATTCAAGACATCATACCGGATCTGTTTGCTTTTCACTCCGAACTTTGGACCAATTTGCTGGAGGGAGCCGAAGACATCGATAAAGAGCGTCAGGGGTTATTACAAGCGGGAGGATTAGGTTACTGGCTGTCCAAGAATATGAGGTAATAGTAGATTTTATGCTAGTTTCATGATATATTGATTAGGAAAATATAACCATTTTCAAGAAAGGGTGATCTTATGACAACAGGAGCTCTCCTTCAAAACCAAGTTATTGAAAAAGCATGGCAGGATCCTAGCTTTAAGGCCAAGCTTCTCGCCGATCCGAAGGCGGCAATCCAGGAGGCTTTGGGGGTAACGATCCCGGATCACATTAAAGTAAAGACAGTAGAGGAGAATTCTGACGAATTCTATCTCGTACTGCCTCCAAATCCATCAAAAGTGGTTAAGTCCGACATTAAGCCTAAAGCAATCTGGGGATAAGCCCCTCCGTATTTTGCAGGAGTAGCGACTAGAGTCCGGCATCCGGAACTCACGCATTTTTCAATGCGGGGAACCGGATTACCGCCTCTGTCCCTACTCCTTTTTCACTTGTAAAGCTGATTTTTCCGTTCATAATTTCAATGATGCGGAACGTCACCATAAGACCCAGGCCCGTCCCTTTGGTTTTATTGGAGAAATAGGGTTCGCCCAGCCTGGACAGCACTTCCTCGTCCATTCCTTCCCCCGTGTCTTTGATATGGATGCTGACCTCGCCGTCTTTTTCATAGGCCCAGATTTGAATTTCCCCTTCTCCGTTCAGAGATTCAATACTATTCTTAATAATATTGATGAAGGCTTGTTTAAACTTCGAAGAGTTCCCTTTGATATATAAATCTTGCGGGATATGCACGGAAATCTTGCCGCCCTGCAAGTTGGCCATCGGGACCAGGATGCCTTCGATATGAATAAACTCATTCAGTACATTGAGTTCGGTCACCTTCCCCACTTCCGGCTTGGCAAAGGTCAAGAAGTCGGTAATGATATTCGATGCGCGATCCAGTTCTTCCAGAGCCATGCTTAAATACACCTTGTCCGAGGAATTTTGCTTGGCCATCAGGAGCTGAAGAAATCCTCGGGTTACCTGCAGCGGATTGCGCACTTCATGGGCGACGGAGGCTGCAAGCTCACTAATGATTTCCATTTTCTCGGAGCGTTGGAGCTCGTTGTTGAACAACTCCAGTTGTTTGGAATATTCAACAACCTGTTCATGATTCCGGGTAAATCTTTTCCCAAGAACGATGATCAGGGTGATAACAAAGCAAACGACGCCCCATTTCCATAGATAAAGATCGTAATACGTGGATTTGAAGAAAAACCAAGATATTTCTATCAGCCCGAGAACCGCAAATATAAAAAATCCGATTGAAAATATAGTGGCTTCTTGATTGCCGCGAATCATATAAAATGTAGACAGAGAGATCAACAGGACAAACTGCACAATCATAATGATCCCAAGTACATTCATTGAAGCGAGTTTGTAGTAATCGTAGAATTGATTGCGGCTCAAAAAATTAAAAATCATAAATAGAATGCAAAAGAGGGAGTATCCCATCTGGAATCTTTTAAATTTGGTAATAATCGATTTGTACCCCCGTCCGAAAATGCTTTCGAAAAAACTTGTAAAAGCCGGAAGAAGGACGACTAAAGACAAGTCGAATAATATCACGTAGACATCGCCGTATTTGCCATAAAGCGAATACAAAAACGAAGAATACGTAATCACTAAAATCCCGCTGGATAAGATGACCAAACATAAAGAAAACCAGCTTGATATAAACCCGTTCTTTAAAAACAATGAACAGATCAACATGACTACCGCGATAAAAATCAAGGCACACCCGATTATAAAGTCGGTCATGTTGTTCTTGATATAAGAGTTCTGCATCTCCCTAAAATCGCCGACCAACACTTCGCCCTGCAGCCCGATGCGAGACCCCGAATTGATCCCTACATAAACGGAATCCCCTTCCACCGAGCGATCCAACGGCAGCAGAATGGTATTGGTTTCGTATTTATACTTGCGTTTTGATTCATAAATCATTCCGTCCTGTGCTATAACCACCACATGGGATCCGTAAATTTTCTGAAACAAAAGCGCCGGTGTCCCCGAATCATACTCCGGAATGTTAAACCTTGCCCACATGGCCATGGTTCCATCAGGCTTTTCCGGCGTGAGTTCCCCTTTTTCCACTCTCGTCCATCCCGGCAACCGCTCCAAATCTTCCACGCTCATATTCGGATCGAATCGATCCGCCCAGGTGACTTCCCACTCCTTGATCGCCCGGTCGCTTCCATGCTTGGAATCCGGAACTTCCAGTAAAAATGCGCAAAAAGCCACCACAACCAGTACAAAAATGATGGCTACCGCTTTAAAAAAGGCTTTCATTCCAGCACCCCTGCCAATGAAATAAAGAGCTACTCCAAATATATCAATTCGCTGCGGCAAAACCGTTAACCTTCAATTATATGGAAAATAAAGAACTTTTTTAATGTGACCTGCATCAGAAATATTGTACCGTTAATGATGCGTTTAATCTATGAATACTTTTGTCGATATGCAATTAACTTCCAATTTACTAGTTTTCCAGGGAAGCCGTTCCAGCGAAAAATAGGCCCTGGATATCCGTAGATCAGGAGAATCCAGAGCCTAAAGAAAGATTTTACTATGATTTCAGAAATGTCTGCGGCGCGGGATTTAGGCCATGTCGATGTCGATCCGGATCGCCCCTCCGCCGCGGATGTCCTCCGCAAGACCGCCGGCAATCACGGAACCCTCCAGGTTCACCGTCGATCCGTCGGCTTTATGCACGGCTATGCCGCGAATCACTGCCGCGTCGCTGCCGTAGGTGTCCTTCTTCCCCGGGTTGCGATAGGTGACCTGCGTCTTGCCCAAGAAGGTGAAGCTCACCTCGCCGCGTTCGTCAAACAGCCAGCCCGGCAAAGCGGGGTTGAAGCAGAGCTGCAGTTCGCCGCCGGAAACGCGGAACACCCGCTTGCCCGCCATCATCGTGATCCACATGCTGATAAACTCCGCGGTGGAGCCGCTTAATCGGGCGACGAAGCCCCGGCCGTGCACCTGGGGATCGGGATTGACGCTGGAGGCGATGAACGAGGAATTCTCCAGCGTACTGCGCCCGTAAACCTCCGGATCGAGGAACGGGATGAGCGAGGTCTGGATTTCCTCGAAGAACTGTTCCTTCAGCCCCGCCTTCAGCAAGGCCAACAAATATTTGTAGCTCATGTGCAGGAAGATCGATTCCCGTTCCAGCCATCCCGGCGTAAACGCGCGAATCCGGCCGATTTCATGCGATTCCCCGTCCAGGCTGACCGAGGTTTTGTACATGCGCAGCTTGTCGTCAAACAGGTCGCTGGCGCGAATCAATTCGTAAGCGCGCTCCGCTTCCACCGGGTCCTCCAGCGTCTTCATCCAGCGGGCCGGACCCTCCAGGAAATGAGGCAGCGGGCGGACGGCAAATTTCTTCACCGCCGCTTTAGGCAGCCCGTAGCCACTAATCACGGGTTTCCTCTGGCCGTCCAGCACAGGTTCGTACGCTACGGCTTCAAAGGCGAAGTAGGTCGGCGCGAGCCCGTTCCCCAGCGACACGGCTTCCGCGATCCCGGCGTCGATTTTGTCCAGCATCTGACGGAAAGCCGGAAGCAGATCCGAAAGCCGAAGCGTGCGCTCCTCCCCGGTGATGCCATAACGGATGCTCTCCCGGTAACGCTCGCGGGCCGAGGTTACCTGGTCCCAATAGGAGAAGGAATCCAGTTCGCCGTTTAGATGACGAGAGAGCAGGGCGGTCACGGTCCGCAACAGGTCCGCGATCTCCTCGGGCACGACGATCTCCCGCGAGGCGGCTTCTTCGGCGGATTCCGACACGAACTTCAGCATCCGCTTCAGCTCGAAGGTTTCGCTCATTCCGGAACCGAAGAGGCCCGGCAGCCCGTTCATGGCATCGTTCCAGCCCGGCTTGTTCCCCTCCATCTCGATCCCCATGCCGAAAGGATCGAGGGTCGCAAATTTGACCAGGGAAAGGGACAGCAGCTTCACGAACAAGTTGGTGCGGTAGATCTCTCCGCCGCCGTTGTTCGTTTTCAGCCAGTTCGTACTTTTTGCCGTCAAACCCTGCCGCTGCATTTTTTCCTCATCCAGCACCATGGCCCCGTACTGCCGAACTTGCCCCCCGCTAATTACGTACTTCTCGCTCCGCGGCAAAACTCGGGCCGGGCTGTCAAAGTACGTATAGTCCTGCTCCTCGTACAGCAAAGCGGCCTTCCGATCCGGGAATATATCGAGATAACTGTCGATCAGATCCATATTGTAAGTCCAGTGATCGGACCAGTAACCTTCCCCGAAGGTCGCTTCGATTTCCTGTTCGGCCAGGGACAAAATGCCGGTCAAAAACGCCTCTTCCTCCACTTGTAGAGATACCTGGTGCTGCGCCACATAGGAAATCAGCTTGCCCGGCGTAAATTTCCGGAGACAGAGCTCCCGCAGCTCCTTCCGGGAATCGCCGGCGGCTTTGGCCAGCCATTGTTCCAGCTCCGAAGAACGGCTTTCCGGCACGCGGAAGCTCGTTCCCTCTACGCCGAGCGGATTGTAGCCGTCAGCCTGCATCAGGCTGAAGAACGTTTTGATGTTGAAGGTGCCTACGCGTGGGTTGAAGTAAATGTCGCTGCGACGGTTTTGATTGGCGTCCCGGAAGTTGCCGTTGCCTTGGGAATAATACTCGGGCGCGATCGAGAAAAAGTTATAGTCCCGTTCCAAGTCCCCATGTTTGCGGGAATACAGGTGTATCACGAAGCCCTCTCTGCCATTCTCGAAAATAAACGGGTAACCGCCGCGCAGAAAATTGTCCAGATAGCTCTGCTTGGCGTATGCGTCAAACAGCGGCATCGCTGTTTTCGTGGTCACGTCGGCCGTCAAGGCTTCCGTCAATTCCCGGGCTTCCTTCCGCTTCCGCTCAATATAGGCCGGTACCGCGATCGAAGGGGCCTTCTCATTCAGCCGTTCCACACTGTCGAAGTGACCGATCAGCGTAAAAATACGCTTGGACTCCCCCGGCGCCAATTCCACGGCTGCCCCGGAAAATCCGCACGGCACCTTGTTGGTGCAGTACTGCGTCTGTTCCGCCAGCTCGGACAGCGGCGTCCCGGCAAAGCGCTCGGGATAAGCCAATGACGTATTGCTGCCGAAAATCAGCTCAAAATCGGCGAACGGCCGGATCAGGCTGCCCTGTTCATCGAAGGACAGGTAGAAGTGGCCGCTGCGGATTTCGCTCACCTCCGCTTCGTCGTGCGTACTGGAGCGGTTCCGGTAGTAGGGAATTCCGTTCTCCAGATTTTCGACCTCCATCCAGCTCCGCAGCAGATTGCCGATTTCTTTGTATCCCGCATTCTCCACCCCGTAAGGCAGAATTTCCGGCAACCCGTCGAGTACCTCGAAGCGAAGCGTCCGATCCGAATCGTTCGTGAAGTCCACTTGGCGGACCAATGCCGCATAATCGTCGTTCGGGATATGAAAATAAGTGACTTTCGTGCTTAATCCCTTGCCTTCATGCTTTTCTTCAATGCCGACTTCATTAGCCAGAATCCGCATGCTGCGGTGAGCCTGGGGATCCGGATGCATACTTTGGAACGGCTCGTATATCTCCGAGCTTCCGCTCTCCTTGATAAAGGTTCTGAACCCTTTCAGAGAAACGGATTGATAAGTAATGCTGGCCGGGGAAAATTCCATGATCGGGCTGTTCTTGTCCCGAATCCCAAAACTGCAGACCGCCTGCCCCCGATTGACGTAAAACGTCCACATCGGAATCCCTTTAAGCCCGGCCAGACCAGGCAGGAAGCTGGAAAACGGCTTAGCCTTATCGAACTGTTGAATGACAAAAGCATCCTGCTCAAACCTGTAATTTGACATTCGTATTCCTCCTCCATCTTTGGTTATAAAACTGCTCTCCAACCTTATTCAAATCCTCTTGAAAAATAGCTTGGCGAAAGGGTCGAAACCGGTTTCGATTTGTTTCGAAAAAAAACCAGGGACCGCGTTAAAGCGAACGACAGGACTCCCTGATGACAATTTCTACCGGCAACATAGCGGTTTGCACTCCGCTCCCGCCTTCTATCGTATAGATTAACATGTCGGCTGCTTTGCTGCCAAGTGCATAAGTATCCTGCCGGACGGTGGTTAAGGCCGGTGTCAAAAATTTGACCATTTCAATGTCGTCGAACCCGATCAACGAGATGTCGTCCGGTACGCGGAGCCCCCGTTTTTTCAGGGTCATCATGGCTCCGACCGCAAGGTTGTCCCCGGCGGCAAACACCGCCGTAGGGAGCTCATCCGTCAGCAGCAGCTCCTCCATCGCAGCCTGGCCGCTCTCCATCGTATAATCATAGCTGCCTTGAATCACATACTGGGGTTCGACGGGCAGATTTAAGTTTTCCATCGCGCGAAGGTAACCCTGAAGCCGCTTCTCGCCCGCGAAACTATGCCCGCCGCCGATATGGCCGATCCGCCGGTGGCCGAGCCGATGCAGGTACTCCACTGCCTGCATGGCGCCCGCGATATTGTCGGAACAGATCGTGCTCTTTTGCTCCGACTCCTGATCCAGAAGCACGCACGGAATGTCTGAATCCAGCAGCTCCTGAAAATACGGATCCCCATAATCGGGCAGAATGACGACAACCCCGTCCACACCGCGAATTTTGCAGTGCTCCACATACCCGCTTTTTTTTCCGCCGATATCCTTGGTGACGAACATTAAATCATAGCCCTTTGAAGTGGATACCTTCTTAAATCCTTCGATGACCCCGGCAAAATAAGGATGCAAAATCCCCGCACCCGAAGGCTCGTTAAAAAGCACTCCGATCGTCCAAGAGCGTTTCATCGTCAGCGAGCGGGCATGGGCATTCGGGAGATACCCGAGCTGCTCGGCCGTCTCCAATATTTTGGCACGCGTCTTGGGGCTGACATCCGAATAATCGTTAAACACTTTCGACACCGTGGTCGGGGAACAACCGGCGATTTTGGCAATATCGTATATGGTTACCACTTGAACGTTCATCTCCTGCTTTAGCTCGGAAAACCGCTCCGAGGGTTCTTGAGAAATTGTAGCCGTCCTGCCGCGAAAAAGTCAACAGCCATCGCTGCCCCCCGTTTGCGCCCGTTTTCCCCTTGTTTCATCAAGGCGCCAAGCGTTTAAGAATAGGCAAACAGACCACTAGCGATGAAGGAGGGAAATTCCGTGTACGAGCCTCGGGATCGGAAGGAAGTCAACAGTGTCGATGTGGAGCGCAGGGACGTCCAGGAAAGATCGGAGCCCAGCATGGTTGCGGCAACCTTTATCAAATATGCGGCCTATTTAATTATCTTTTTCGGTTTCCTGTACTTTCTGGTCAAATACGTGTTTCCCAAGTTCTAAACGGCTTCCGGGCCCTATCGAAAAAAAGAGGCTGACCCGATCATCCTTAGAGGTGACGGTGACAGCCTCTTTGCTTTTTGGGGTTTACCGTCGCCGAAAACAGCCGCTCGTTTGAAATTGTCCGATTGGGGTAAACTCCAAGTAAACGTTCTGAAATAAGGAGGCGAAGCAGAATGCCGAATGAACCGAGCCCCAATGCGGGGGAACAAGCCTATGAAAGATATAATTTGCTCAAAGAGTACCGACCCGAGAATGATATTCCCGGAGATGATCTGCTCCCCCACGACACGCGGATTACCCAAAGCTTAAGCGAACCCGGCGACGAGTCGGAAGCCCGCCGTGCCACTGGTGCCGAAGACACCACGGAACCGCTGCCGGACGTTCCGGACGCCGACGCGATCCAGAAGGACAGTCCCGTGGACCCTTCGGCGCCCGATCCGGACGCCATGCACGGCACGGATCTGCTTAACGGCTATGACGGAGACGACAGCGAGTGACTTCGACATTCCCCCATCCCGGTTTGTGCGGGATGGGGATTCTTTATGGAGAAGGACTTTTTCAAGGCATCTACATAACCCCCGCCGGAACAGGAAATCCTTAGTAGTATCGGTTGATGAGAGGCGGTCCTCAGATGGATAATTTTCGAACTCCACACCGCAACAGGCGGTATCAGGCTTATGTGAGCCTTTTGGGCACGACGCAAATTCATTTTAGAAATCCCTATATCGTTGCCTGCTGGTCAATGGCCTTTCCGGGCTTCGGTCATCTGCTGCTGAACAAATATCTTCGCGGATACGCTCTGGTGACCTGGGAAATGTATATTAATCAAAAAATTCACTTGAATTTGGCGATGGTCCATTCCTTTAACGGCCAATTTCAGGCGGCCAAAGAAGTTCTTAACCCCGAATTCGTCATGCTGTACATTCCGGTATACCTGTTCGCCATATGGGACAGCTATCGTACGTCGGTAGACCTGAACAAGGTTTATGTACTCGCCGAACGGGAGAATGCTCCTTTTAATACGTTCAGTATAGGAGCGTTGGAGATTAACTATCTTGACAAGCGAAAACCGTGGCTCGCCGCCTTATGGTCGGCGGCCGTTCCGAGTATGGGTCAGCTGTATCTGCACCGTATTGTACTGGCCGTTTCGGTATTGATCTTCACGATCCTGATCATTGACGGATCCAATTTTATTTTGTCCCTGCATTACTTGATCCTTGGAGATCTTCGGCGATCGTCCGCCGTGCTGGATGCGCAATGGCTGCTTTACTTGCCATCCATGTATTTGTTCAACATCTACGAGTCCTACACAAACGCTGTTGAGAACAACAAGTTGTTCAACAAGGATTTAAAAAACTTTCTGCTGCGCAACTACCAGCCGAAGGGGCGATTTTTCACCATAAGGAGTAGAGTGGATTGATGCAGTTTTTTGCGACGTTCGAGTATTCCGTATTCACCGAAATTTTGGTGTCCGAGCTTGAAGCGAAGGGGATTACCGATATTTACGCGGTTCCGCTCGATGCACGGAAACAAACTCCACGACTGATGGATTCCCTCCACCGCAGTGACGGGGTGTCCTTCCTGGACAAACCTTTTGTCTTTGGGTTCCTGTTCTCCACCATTGGAGCGAGCAAAGGATTCGTATGGACCTGGGGACCCGTCGTTTGGGGCTTGATCGGCGCAGCGGCAGGTATAATCTTCGGACTCCTGATCAGTGTGTTGATGTACTTGTTAAAAGAACGCAAGCCTCGAAGCAGGAGAACGGACAAGAGAGGGAGCGAAATCATCCTGATTGTAACCTGTGAGGATAGCCAATCCGAACTGGTGGAGGATCTGCTTTGGGACCATATGGCGCTGGGGCTGGCCAAAACAAAATGAGAAGGCGGAATCGGCTTTGATATCCTATAAAGAAATCGAACAGTTAAGAGGACAACTTGCGGAGTTGGAGCAGCAGTTCTGGCTTGATCACGTGTTGTTTTCGATCCAGTGGTGGATTTTGCTTGCAACCCTCCTCATTCCCTGGGTCGTTTGGTGGAGGCTCGTAGACAAGCGAAATTTTAAAGTGATCTTGTTGTACGGGCTGATCATTATAGTCCTGATTAACATCATGGATCATACCGGTCTTCAATTGAGGTTATGGTCCTACAAATACAAACTTTCCCCCTTGGTTCCCATTTTGTCTCCTATTGATCTTTCGCTCCTGCCGGTGCTTTATATGCTGATGTATCAATACTTCAGAAGCTGGAAAGCGTTTTGGATCGCCCAGATCGTGGGTGCGGCCGTCTTCAGTTTTGTGGGTGAACCGATATTTGTGGCGCTAGGCATCTACCGTATGTTGAATTGGGAACATTATTACTCCTACCCGATCTATATCGCATTGGCGGTTCTGATCCGCTGCTTCCTCGTATGGTTGCTGAAGAAGAGCAGTGATCGACTAGAAGATAAACGGGCACAGTAAAAAAGCCTGCACTTCGGCAGGCTTTTTGCTCGTCAACGTCCGGACTTAACGGATCATTCCGGAATATTGAATTTTCACATTTGCCTTGACCTGGAATTCGGCTTCCGGATAAAGCTGCTGCCATTGCTTCAGCTCGGTGTTATTGTTCCAGTTCCTGGAAGTATAACGCAAGCCCCAGCCGAAAGGGTCGACGCCGAGAGACTGGACTTTCTTCAGCAGCTTCATGCTATCTTCTTCCCACCGCTTGCTGGCCGCCTTTGAAGCCTCTTTCATTCGGAGGCCGTCCATCTTGGCGCCTTCTTCGTTGGTTTCTATCATCGCTTTGCCGCTGAGCTTGTACGCAATGACGGCTTTCCCGTTTTTCCCCGTCTTGATGCGGTATTTGGGCCTTGAACTCTCCAGATTGTAGTCGATCTTTTGCCCCTCCGCCTCGATATGAAAGCTTGTACGCAAATTCCGGGTCCGCAGTAAATTCAGCATTCTCGTCTCATCCGGAGACAAGATGCTGACCATCTTCTTCTTGTCAAAAAGCGCGACTTTGTCGATCACCAGCATATCCGGCTTTTTCGCCTCAACGACAGGCATCAGGGGATCCATGCCGCGCTCGTTAACCCGTCGATGCAGGTCGAAGGAATAGATCGTCGTAATGAACGGCGATTCCGTCCCTTCCGTCCCCAAGCTTAAGATAAGGGCGTTTCCGGGGAGGCGTTCGCTCTTGGTCTGCATATTCACAACTTCTTTGGCCGAAGGCTTGCCGACCGCGACGTACATAATCAACTGAATATCCCGGCGTCTGGCGGTCCAATCGGTCATCGAAACGATATTATCCCGCGCAAAAGATTCGCCGAACACCATCACCTTGCAGTGACTGAAATCAGGTTCTTTATCGATCTTGGACTTGATTAAACGGATCGCTTCCGGTACGCTTTTCGCGATTTCCGTAATGATTACGGCTTCTTGGCTTCGCTTGGTCGGGTCCCCCTCCGGGATCGCCATTTTCAGCGTCACTTCATACTGATCCCTTTGGTTCGGATCCTCGGGACGGTCGACGCCAATGGCCAGCACGAACGATCGCTTATCGATATCTTTGAACTGGCAGCCCGTCAGCGTCCCGAGCAGCACGATCGCGATCAAGCAGCAAATACCCTTTCTCATGTTCGCCTCGCACTCCTTTTATTGGCTATATAAAGGGCGATCAGCAGCACAAATTCATTGGCAAACCGAATATTTAAAAACCATTGTCCCATTTGAGCCAGTCGGACCTGATTCATAAACGACATCAGCAGCAGCGTCACGATGCAAACGGGAGTCAGGATCCACCAGTCGCCTTTCTTACTTTCCTTTTTCTCATGCCTGGACCTAAATACCCCTTTAAACAACTCCAGTCCGACATGCCAATGAATCGTCATGCTGAATAGGGAAAGCGACAAGTAAGTGGTATAGAACAGGAACAGCACCCGCTCGATAATAAAAAGCTCCATCCGGATCGAATCCGCCGTGGAGAACCAGCTGTAAACATGATCTTCCACTCCCACAGTCCCGTGATAACCGATGGGGACAAGAAAGGTGACCAGCAGAATGACAAAGGCCGTAACCGGAATGACCCATAATAATCGGGTCTTTAAATTGCGAAAATTCCGGTTAAACACCACCAGATTCATATAGCCCGAGAAGATAAAGGTAGCTCCGGCCACCGCAGAATAATTCGGCTTGGTCCATAAATAGGTAATCGTCTGCAATACGGCATCCCAACTGAATCCCTCGCTGGTTAACGATTTGACCAGAATATAGACGATCAGCGGCGTGATCAGCAGCAGGATCGTCTCCAACGCGTACAGAATCGACTCCGACGAAAGCCGCGCACAGATGGAGGAAAGGAGTAGAAACCCGATCATGACGGCATAAGGGGAGATATCCGGGCTGATAAAGCGGAGCGTGATATCCACGAAGGAAAGCATCGTGACGATCGCCGCGCCGAACCAGAATATCGAATAAAGGAGCAATAGCGGGACGGAGAAAACACGCGGGAGATACCGGTTGAAGATTTCCGGCAGTCCCTTCCCCTGAAAACGGGACATCAACCGCGTAAAAGCAAACAAAATGGCCGTTCCCACGACCGTCCCGATAAATATGGCCATCAAGGCACCGTGAAACCGCATCATCACAAGAATCCGGGGCACGAAATTGATGATATTGATCAACGCGTTCATCAGAAACAAATAGTAAATGTATTTGCCGCTAACCATTTCTTCGCTCACCCTTTGACTTGGTTTCCAATACGGTCATTTTCAGATAGGGCCTGCCGAAGCTGCGAATCCCCGAAAGATACAAGATCAGACCGACGACCGAGACGACCATCCCGACCAGCCCGAACGTGATCGCAAACAGGACGATAATGTACTTGATTACGCGAACGGTGTATCCCATCATGCTTAACGGGATAATGAAATTCGAGATCGCGACGGCCGAGACGAGAATAATCATGATATTGCTGACCAGACCGGCCTGAGTGGCCGCTTGACCGAGAATCAGCCCTCCCACCGTCGTGGCCGTAGGACCGATCGCCTTGGGCAGGCGCAAGCTCGCCTCCGTCAGAAACTCCATCATCAGAAGCATCAGGAAGACCTCCATAAAAGACGGATAAGGGACCGCGGCCCGGCTTCCCGCTATCAGGAGCGAAATTTGAACTTTCAGAATTTCCGGATTGTAAGAGGCGAAGGTCACATAAAACCCGGGCAGCGTCAGCGTCATAAACAACCCGATGTAACGGATCACCTTCAAAAACCACCCCACCAAAGGCACCTGGATTTTATCGTCCATGGCCGTAAAGAAGTCGGTAAAGATCGTCGGAGCCAAAATCGCAAACCCGGTCGTATTCATCAGTACGGCGACTTTACCCTCGGCGATATTAAACACGACCCGGTCGGGGCGTTCGGTAACGACCATGGTCGGGAACACCCGGAATTTCTGCGTGGTGATGTATTTCTCCAGTTCACCGGCCGACTGCAAAATATCCACCTTGACGCCTCCGATCTTCTCCCGCATTTCATCGAGCACCTGCCGATCCACCCGGTCGGCATCATACAGAATCGCCACCGTGGTCTTGGATACATTACCGACGGTAAGCATCTCGATTTTTAAGGCGGAGGACTGATATCTCCGGCGAATAAGATTGATGTTCAACTCTATATTTTCGCTGAGCGCATCCCGCGGTCCCTGAACGATCGCCTCGTTGATCGCTTCGCCGATCCCGCTCGTCTCCGTTTTAACCGCTTCGAACAGATAACATTCGGACTCGATCGTAATCACGACATACCCTTTTAGCACATATTCCATCAACTGTTCCATATCTTTCGGCTGGACGGTACCGGGAAAAGAAGCGATATAATTTTTAAAGGCCTGAACATCCCCCATCTCGTAACTCGGGGTAACTATAAACCGAAAAATGATATCGGAATTCGTCAGAGTGCGCATATACTGCACGTGAAACTCGTCGCCCGGCCCCAGACGCCGCTCTTCAAAATCGACCTGTCCCGACATTTTTTCCGCCAGCCACTCATCCGCCGGTTTTTTCGTTTTTGAACTCAAGCCCGGATTCCTCCTTTTCGGCTGCGATTAGGTTTCAAGGTAAGCCTATTTTGCCAGCATCTGCCGATTTTCATGCAAAAAGGCGAGGGTTTCTTTTCCTTCGGAGGAAATAAAAAAAAGCTTTCGCATCAATGCGTAAGCTTTATCACGTATCCATGGGCTTTCCGAATCGGTAGGGCGAAGGGAGCGTGGCCCGGCATACCCGGTTTCTTCCCGTGGCTTTGGCTTCATATAACGCCCGGTCCGCTCTGTCAACCAACAGATGGCTATCGATGTCGGGGTACGTCGCGCTTCCCGCGGACACGGTGATATGGATTTCCGTCCCTTCGGGTAACCGGAACACGTGGTTCTCCACGTTTCTTCTCAGGCGCTCGGCAATAATCCGGATTTGCTCGGAATCGCAAGCGTCGACGATCACGGCGAACTCCTCGCCGCCTTTACGGGCGATATGATCCCCCGGCCGAAAGGTGCCGCGCAGCACGTCCGCCATCTGGGCCAGTACGGCATCGCCGGCCGGATGCCCATAAGTATCGTTGACCCGTTTGAAATAATCGATATCCAGCATCAATAGGGTAAAAGGGACACTGGAGCGGTTGGAGGTTTCTGTTTTTTGCTCCATCATAAATTCGAAGGCTCTCGCGTTAAACAAGCCGGTTAAGAAATCGCGATGGGCCGCTTCCCGCATCATTCGCAGCGATTCATTGGAACGCTTCAAATAAGTCAGCATGGAGAAGGTAAAGAGCCCGCCGGTGAAGAAAATGAGAATAAAGACGAGAATGGCAACCCATTTATCGGCATCCTCTAGAAGGTAGTAAAAAACCGCCGCGGTAACGATGGCCGATAAACACACGGCCCAATTCCATCTCCGCAGGGATAACCGGTATTCCCTCAGGATGCAAATGGCGATGACATAGGTCAACAGCGCATCGAGCGAGCCCAGCATCGAAGAAATAGTAAACCCGTTCAAAAAGAATAAACGATACGTCCCGATAATCAGAGTCGTAATCCCGCCTACGGCCCATCCCCCTATGGAAACGGAAATAAGGATCGGGAGCTGTCGAAGATCGGTTAAAGTCGAGGAATTAAGAGGAAACGATATGTACATCAAGGAGACGCCGAACAGACCGAGCGCGCTCCCAAGCAGAAATTGTCTTTTGAAGGCTCTGAACCTTCCATTCTCTCCGGAGGAACGCCATTTCGACCAGACAATATAACCGAGAAACAGAAAAGTGGTCAAAGCAGTGAAGTTGTTGATCAAACTTTGAAGCATATGCCATACCCCCACCTTGTTGAACCCGCTGCAGCGTATTCCATACGGACAAAGTAAGCATAACATATAAATCTGGAAAAAACCCGTAAAAAATACAATAAAATTTAACATAATTCGATAATATTCGACAAATTCCCTGTATAATTCGACACGTTTTTTACATGTTCTCATGTTGCCGGTTTCCCATGCTATAATGGCTTCAACAGGGTATAAGGAGGATAAAAATGGAGGAAAGTGCATTGGGGCCCGAGGAGCAGGAACCGATCGAAGTCTGCCTGATGGCCGGCAAAATCATGCTGCAAAGCGGCGCGGAAACCTACCGGGTGGAAGATACGATGACGCGGATTGCCGAAGCCCTGGGATTGAGCGGCTCGCACAGCTACGTCACCCCGACCGGGATCATGTTTCAGTCCGACAATATGCGGTGGGCCAAACTGGTTCGCATTATGGAAAGAACGACAGACCTGCAAAAGGTCGCGGAAGTAAACGACATTTCCCGTAAGCTGGCGAATCGCGATCTTACGGCGGCGGAGGCCCGGAACCGGCTGGCGGCCATCGAATCGTCCGGGCATGCCTATGCCGTTCCCCTGCGGATCGGAGCCGCCGCCATCGCCAGCGGCTGCTTTACCCTGATGTTTCAAGGCGGCTTTTCCGACTTCCTTCCGGGCATCGTTTGCGGCGGTCTCGGATTTTCGGCCTTGATTCTTCTGCACCGGCTGGTGAAAGTCAAATTTTTCGCGGAGTTTACGGCCTCCTTCCTGATCGGCATTTTCGCCTATCTGCTGCTCCGGGCGGGACTCGGCGCGGATCCGGGCAAGATCATCATCGGCTCGGTCATGCCGCTCGTGCCCGGACTGCTTATTACCAACGCCGTGCGCGATCTGATGGCCGGTCATCTGGTCTCCGGATTGTCCCGGGGCGCCGAAGCCTTCCTGACCGCCTTTGCGATCGGAGCGGGCATCGCGGTGGTCTTTACGATTTTATAATGGAGAAAAGAGGATTCGATGCGTTATGAATCTGGCGCTGCATCTGGTTACAAGTTTTATCGCCTCGGCCGCTTTCGGCATTATATTTAATGCTCCCAAACGCACGCTTCTGCAATGCGGCGCGTCCGGTATGTTGGGCTGGGCGGTCTACGTGCTGCTGAACGAGCGTCTGGATACCGTGTTGGCTACCGTTGCCGCGACCTTTATCGTCGGCGTCGTCAGTCAAATTTTCGCCCGGACGCACAAAAAACCGGTCATATTGTTCAGCGTTTCGGGAATTATCCCGCTGGTGCCCGGCGGGTTGGCCTATGACGCCATGCGGAACTTCGTCGAGAACGACTACAATACGGCGGTTCAATTGGCGGCCCAGGCTTTCTTGATCTCCGGTTCGATCGCTATCGGGCTGGTTCTCTCCGAGGTATTGAACCAAACGTGGCGAAAGCTGTCCGGCCGCTAACCTCCGTCCGGGAATCCGGCCGCCGATTAACGGGTTTTCATCCAGAACGCGTTGATAAAGGCTGTGGAGAACCCCGCCTTCAGCATGTTTAGGTGGCTGGTACCGCCGAATTCCACGTCGGCATAAAGCTTGCGGATGCCGAGTTCCCTCGCGGCCCTTAAGCGATGGCGGATTAGAGCCGTTTGGCAGCCCCGGCCCCGGAAGGCGGGAAACGTAAAGTCGTTCGCCGCGTACCCTTCCTCTCCCCGTAGAAACAGCGACGCCATGCCGGCCGGTTCCTCCCCGGCCCAGGCGACCCAGTTTTTAAATTCCGGCCGGTAATAATATTCCTTTTTCTTGTCCAGCAACTCGCGAGCCGGCCGCTGACCCCCGTTGGAGAGAACGATCAAATCCAAGAAAGCTTCCACGTTATCCTCGTTGACCGGTTCAATCCGAAAATCCCGGTTCTCTTCCCCAGGCTCCCGCGCTCCATCCACCGATGCGGATAAGAAAGCAAGCTGCAGCCGGGGAACATAACCTTGGCCGGCCAGCGCGGCAGCCACCTCCGCCGTCTGTTTGTCCGGCGTCAGATCGAAACAGGGGGTGATTCCGCATTCCCCGTAAAATCGCAGGATTTCGGACAGCTTGGATAAGCTGTCCGGGCCGAATCCGATGACCCGGTTATAGTATTCGGATCGCGGGGATTCCCGGTCCACCAGCAGCATTGTGCCGTCCATGTTCCGCACCTCTACCTGTTTATCTGCGGAAAACAGCGTGCGGCGGGCGTTAAACAAGGTCAGTTCCATTTCCAGGGCAACGATTCGTTCCAGTTCAGCCAAAACGGCGTTATTGCGATTCCGGAGCGGTTCCAATTCCATACTTTCTTCTCCTCCTTTACATCACTTCACTTTATCCCGGACCGGATCATGTTATAATAACAGGCGGCAATCGAATTATGACCTACACTAATTACAGAAAGAAGATGAACCGCACGATGATCGCCGCGATTTTATTGGACGTCGTTCTGCCCATTTTCGTGCTGATCGGGCTGGGTGCCCTGATGCAGCGGGCATTCCGGCTTGATCTGTACACCTTGGCCAAAATCAACTTCTATTATATCACCCCCGCCGTCGTGTTTCTCAGTATGTATCAATCGGAGATGTCTCCCGAGCTGCTCGGGAATGTCACTTTATTTTACGTACTGTACGTGCTCCTGCTTTATGCCGTAAGCAGCCTGGTCAGCCGTAGGCTTAAATTCAGCCGCGGGTTGAAGGCCGCCTTTACAAACAGTCTGATCCTCGATAACTCCGGCAACTACGGTCTGCCGATCAATCAATTGGCCTTTAAGGGGGACGCCTTGGCCACCTCGCTCCAAGCGTTGATCATGACTTTTCAAAGCCTGGTGACCTTTACCTACGGTGTGATGTCGGTCCAACGGGCGAAGTCCGGCGGAACCTTAAAGGCCGCATTGATCGGATTTCTCAAAATGCCGGTACCCTACGCTCTCGTACTGGGACTGGCTTTTCACGTCCTGCATCTTCCGCTGCCGGAATTTATCGGCAAGCCGCTGGCCTATGTGTCGGACTCCATGGTCAGCGTCGCCCTGCTGACGCTGGGAGCGCAGATTGTTAAATATCCGCTGCGGCTGGACCGGTTCGAGGTTTATCTCAGCGTGGCCTTGCGCCTCCTGATCGGCCCCGCTATCGGGTTCCTGCTGATATGGCTGCTCGGGCTTAAAGGCATTCCCGCCCAGGCTTTGCTGATCGCTTCCGGCATGCCGACCGGTGTCAACAGCACGATTCTGGCCGAAGAATACAACAATGAGCCCGATTTCGCCTCCCAAACCGTATTGATCTCGACATTGCTGAATATTATCACCATTACCGCATTGATTTCCTTATCCCGGTATGTCGCCTAAAAGAACAAGGGCCGGTATCGCGCACTCGCACGATGACCGGCCCATCCGTTTTTACACTTCGGCTTTCGCATTCATTTCATAAGCGGTTTGATGCAGTTCTCTAATCATTCTCCGCAGAAATTGACCCTCTTGTTTTCCTAATCCATATTGGTTTTCCTTGGCGATCATCGCGCCAATCCGTTTCTTCAGCATCTCGCTCCGGCGTACCAACATTTCATCATAAGCCAAGTCAAGTCATCTCCTATCCGCTCGCAACGGTTTTTTTGAACACAACTAATAGTATAGAGATTACCGCCGCGAAGGGAAAACCGGCTCAGCCCCGCTAAAATCCGATTAGAAAGAATGCCTTTGTATTCATGTACGCTCCCCGGACCTATTCGTATATATCCTCCAGAATCCTGCCGGATGGTCGCCTTTCCTCATCCCGGAGACGGGCGTACGTTCGCGATCAGCCCTTTACGGCCCCGGCGGTAAGTCCGCTGACGATATACTTTTGACCGAACAAATATAAGATAAAGACCGGGAGAGAGGTCAGGACCAGATTGGCGAAAATCAGGTTCCAATCCCGGCTGTATTTTCCGTAAAAGTTATAGATGGATAACGGCATCGTCCAGGTGGAGCTGTCGGTCAGGAAGTACACGGGAATCGTAATGTCGTTCCACACCGACATAAACACCATGATAGCGACCGTAGCGTTCACGGGCAGAATCAACGGAGTCACGATGCGGAAGAAAACGCCGAACACGCTCGCTCCCTCCAGAAAGGCCACCTCGTCCAGCGCCTTGGGGATCGTTTTGATAAAACCGCTGTACAGAAAAACACTGAAGGCGGTATTCAGGGAGGCGTAGATCAGAATAACGCTCGTCATGCTGCCGTAGAAGCCCAGCCATTGGACGATCCGAATGGTCGTAATGGTCGACATCGGCGCGATCAGCCCCATGAAAAAATACATATAAAGCGAATTGGCGAATTTGCTGTCCCGGCGCACCAGAATGAAAGAGGCGGCCGAAGAAGCGACGATGTTGATGACGGAGGAGATTCCCGTAATCCATAAGCTGTTCAGAAAAGCCCGGGAGAGTCCGCCTTCTTCAAAAACGCGCGCATAGTTGGAAAACATCCACTTGTCCGGCAGCTTTAAAGAGAAGTCGAGCACCTCAGCGCTCGTCTTGAAGGAGCCGAAGATCATGATCAGCACCGGGATGATGACCAGCAGCGAAACCAGAATCAGAATCCCTTCAACCAAGTAGTTGCGCAAGGCCAGTTTGCGTCCAAATCCCATTATTCGGTCACCTCCTTACGCCGCATGAAAATCAACAGCGGGATGGCGATGATCGTAACGGCCACGAACAGCAGGGTGTTAATCGCCGTACCGAGCCCCCAGCTTCCTTCCCCGAAGGAGCGCAGGATGATCGTTCCGACGACCTGGGAGGCGTTGCCCGGGCCCCCGCCCGTTAAGACAAAGACTTCCGAAAAGACCTTGAGTCCCCCGATAAGGGTCAGCATCAGGTTAATATTGATCGCCGGCAGCAGAAGCGGCAGTGTGATGTTCGTGAATTTTTTCCAGGACCCCGCCCCGTCGATCGTCGCCGCTTCGTAGTATTCCTGGGAAATCGATTGAAGGCCTGCCAGGTAAATCGCCATTTGAAACCCGGCGTGCTGCCAGATCGAAATGATCGCGATCGTCCAGATGACGAGGGATGGATTGGTGAGCCAGGCCTGGCTTAAAGAGTCCAGCCCCATCGCTTCAAACATCCGATTGATCGTGCCCTCGGTACGCAGCATCGGCGTAAACACGATGCCGATCACCAGAATGCTTAAGATCGACGGCGAATAAAAGATCGCCCGAAGCAGGTTTCTCGTTTTCAATTTCATGTTCAGGGCAACGGCCAGCGCGATGCCGATCAAATTTTTGCCGACCACCGTCACGACGGCGAAGATCAGCGTATTTTTAAGCGCCAGCGTGAGCGTCTTGTCGCTGAAAATCTTGGTGAAATTGTCCCATCCGATAAAATTGAGTGTCAGGCGGTCCAGGCGCCAGTCGGTAAAAGAGTAATAAAAGCCCGCAAACGCGGGGATGACGAAAAAGATCGAGTAAATCAGCAGAGCCGGCAAAACCAGATAATACGAGTACTGGTTCTTTAATGTTTTCATGTCTCACACCCCATTATAGCCTGGGGCGGCATAAAATCCGGGGACTTTATGCCGCCTGTATTCTGCCGCTCAGAAACCGGCGATTTCTTTATCTTTCATCAATTGGCTAAACTTCTCGTCCCAGGCCTTCAGCACGTCTTCGGGCGTCAGTCCGCCGGCGAACTGATCCTGAAGCAGGCGGTACAGTTCGCTGCGGTCCACCAGCATGTAAGCGTCCGTCGTCAACACCGTATTCTTCGGCGTAATGTATTTGTCTACGATCTCCTGCTTGTATTCCGGCAGCTCCGGTGTGGTGACATCGCTGAAATTCGATACATAGCCTTTGGCATCCACGATTTTTTGCGCTACTTCCTTGGTGGCGAGGAAGTTGAGGAACTCTTTGGCCTCTTTCAGATGCTTGGCTTTCTTCGGAATAAACAGCTGGCCGCCGAGCGGGCTCGCTCCCAGTTTAGCGCCTTCCACCGACGGAATAGGGAACACGCCGAGCTTCATGTTCGGATCCTGCTGGGCCACTCCTTCAATGAGCCAGTCGCCCATGAACATCATGGCCACTTCCTTGTTCAGGAATTTACCGACCGCCATATCATAGCTGTCGCTAAGGACGTCGGCGTTGGTATAACCCTTTTTGTACACATCGTACTGCTGCTGCAGGAATGTTTTGAATTCCGGAATATCCGACCACTTTCTTTTATTGCTGTTCAGTTCGTCGAAGAAGGTCGGGTCGCTCTTGGCCACAAAATCGGCAAATGCGGCGGCCGGCCAAACGTTGGCGGCCCAGGCGTCTTTATATGGCATAAATACAGGCGTGACCCCGCTGGCTTTGATTTTTTCGCACACTTGCAGAAACTCTTCAAAGTTATTCGGAATGGACAGGCCGAGGTCTTCGAAAATTTGCTTATTGTACACGACACCCTGCATCCCGGTGTCCTGGCTGACATGGAAGCTGTAGATGTGACCATACGCCGAAAGCACGTCCTTGTTCACGATTCTGCTTGCCCACGGCTCATTGTCGAGAATTTCGAAGTTACGCTCCAGGTTAAGGTCCGTGGTGGCGCTGGCCAGATTGTATTGGATAATGTCCGGCGTTTCCTCGACCGCCAATTTGGTTTGGAGCACCGTCGTTGTCTGCTCGGCAGGGATCAACTGCAGGTTGACCTTGATGTTGCTCTTTTGTTCGAATTCATCAAGCAGGTCTTGCTGAATGAACGCGGAGTCCTGCGAGCTTTTGGAGATAGCCAGTTCGATCGTCACCTTTTCTCCGGCGCCTCCCCCGTTGCTTCCGCCGCCTTCCGCCGTGTTCCCCGCCTTGGAGCCTCCCGATCCGCAAGCCGCCAATGAGACCGACAACAGTCCCACCAGCACGACCGTGCTCATTTTTTTCATCTGTTTGTTCAAGGTGAATCCCCCCGTCCGTAAATTTGAATCCGCTTACACGTTTGATTATAAATTTTGTCGAATCCCAGGTACATGTCTGGGAATGACAGTTGTTGTGTAAAATTCTGAACTTGAAACCGTTGTCATTTTGTCCGGAAGGATGTAAAGTTAGTAATCAAAAAACGAATCCAGCTTGCCGAAGGAGGAACATCGCAGCCGTGACTCAACCAACCGGATCGGGAAAATATCAAATCAGCCTGCAAGCCAAAGTGTTTTTGATCTTTGTGATCCTTTTGCTTATCGTCCTGGGCGCCTTTACCGTCTTCGTCAATTGGGTTGTGGTCAAGCCGCTCAAGGATAGAACCGTCCACGAAAAGCTGGAGGCCGCGGCCAAAGTCAGCGATCAGATCGACTTCTATATCGAGAGCCAGAACCAGTTATCCCAGCGCATTCTATCCAGCAAGGACACGTTCTCCATCCTGGAACAAGGGTACCGGTCGGATTTGATTTACGACAGGTTCCATCAAAGACGAAGGCTGAAAGACATTATGTTTCAAGCGATCGGACCGAGTATGAACATCAAGGATATGGCGATTTACGACAGGGACGGCAGCCTCTTCGTTTCCTATCTCGACGCCGGAAACTATCCTCCTTCTTTGCGGTCATTTCTGGACAAAAGCCGTTCTTCCGGCCGGTGGACAGGCAACGGCTTTATTTTAGCGCGCCAGGGGAATGCGATTTCGTTCATCCGGTCCATCAACAATCAAAACGGCAAAATCTTCGGGTATCTTTCCGTTCAATTGGATCAGGCTTATTTCCGATCCCTCACGGAAGGGGTTGCGACAGGAGAAATCTATGTCCTTGACGAACAGGGCGATTCCATCTCGGGGTCTATTCCGGCGGCCGATAAATCCGTATTCCACAAGCCGTCAGCCGGAAACGGCGTATACGCCGACAAGCATCAAAACTACGTCGCTTATTCCCGTTCCGACAGCACCGGATGGACCACTTATCTGGTTACCCCAAAACAGTCCGTGCTCGGTCCCGTCGACTCGGTGAAATATATTTCCATTCTGCTGATCACTTCATTGATGCTGTTTTCCTTTGTCTATATCTACTTGTCCACAAGAAATATACTTTTGCCGATCCGTAAGCTTCGCAGTCAAATCTGGCGGATCAATTACAGCAACATGAACGTGAAGATGGACAACCGTCCGCAAAATAATGAGCTGGTTCTGCTGAACGAGGCGTTCCAGGATATGATGGAACGGCTGCAACAGTCGATCGAACGGGAGAAAGTGGCGCTCCATGAGGAGGTTAAAGCGCGAAACTCGGCGCTGCAGGCGCAGATCGCCCCGCACTTTATTCACAATGTGCTCTATTTGATCAGCATCGCGGCCCAGGAGGGAAAGAACGGCGTCGTATCCGAGATGTGCAAACATCTCTCCGACTGCTTGCGTTACATCGTTTCATCGCCTTATGCCCACGTCACCTTGGCCGACGAACTGGAACACACGAAGCACTACCTCTCACTCGTTCAGCAAAATTACGAGGAAGACCTGGAGTGGGAGATCGAAACCGACGAATTTTCCCGGCAAATCCAGCTTCCGCGGCTGGTTATCCAACCTTTTGTGGAAAACTGCGTCGAGCACGCGTTTGCCAATACGGATCCGCCTTGGCGGATTAAAATTACGGTGAAGCAGTTCAACGGGCTGTGGGCCGTAGAAATCAAGGATAACGGAAGCGGATTTCCCCCGGATAAAATCCGGGAGATTCTGCACAACCTGCGAACCTCCGACGCGGACGAACCGGAGAGCCGCAACCAAACGGCCGCCATCGGAAATATGGGGATCGTGAACAGTGTAAACCGGTTGAAGCTGATGTATAAGAACCGCCTGTTCTTTAACATCTTCAACCATTCCGGCGGAGAGCAAGGGGCGACGGTCCAAATCATCGGTTCGCTGGCGAAAGACTTTTATTAAACACCCAAGGAGGACGAATCGTATGTATGATGCGCTGATCGTGGAAGACAGCAAACCGATTCTGCGGAACATCCAGAACCTGCTCGGCTCCCTGGAGCTGCCCGTCAGGGTCGCCGCCACCGCGGCGAACGGGGAAGAAGCGCTGGAATACCTAAGGCTGCAGCCGATACAGATTCTGCTGACCGATATCCGGATGCCGAAAATGGACGGGTTGACGCTGATTGAAGAAGCCAAGCGCATCAACCCGCTTCTGAAAGTGGTCCTGATCAGCGGATACAGCGATTTCGAATATACCCGAAAAGCGCTAAACCTGCAGGTATTCGACTATTTGCTCAAACCGGTCGAACGCCGGCAGCTGAAAGAAGTAATCGAACGCGTGCTTGAACAGCTCGGCACCCAAAACGATCGAGATGTCCAAATGTTAAAAGAAATCGCCGGCCCCGGCGATCAAGCGGAAGCTCAACTGGTAGAACCGCTACGCCATTACGGCAGGCTCGTGCTGGTCATAAGCAGGCAACCTTTTACCGCCTGGACGGAAAAGTGGCGGCGGGACGAGCTTCAGGCCCGTTTACAAGACCTGTTCCAGCCGTATGCCTGCCAGGTTTTTCCCACCCGCGGACCGGAGCAGTTTTTAGCCTTGGTGCAGGCAACGGCCCAGGAAAGGTATTCTTCGCTCTATGAGTTACTTGAATCCGCACGCCGTCAATTGGTTGACCGGGGGATCTCGTCTTCGATTGGAGGGCAGCGGGAGCCGACCGAGCCGGGACGGCTGGCCGAGTTATATTACCGGATCGCGGACCTCCTGAAAGAACAGCAGCGCACCGGGCGAGGCGTCGCGATCGACACCGGAGCCCCCCTGTCCCGGTTGCGGGCAGGAGACGAACGGCTGCCCCCCGCGCTCTCGGTCGGATTTACGGAGCTGATCCGCGGCCGCCGGAAGGAGCAGTTCCGACTCAGGCTCGTCGAGCAGCTTGCCAAGTGGGAACGCGACGGCGTTCATCTGGTGGAACTGGAGCGATTTGTCGGGCTCCTCGTCGACACGTTCTCCCTCTTGTCGGCGGAACAGGATCCCGAGGCCCGGCTGGATCTGGAGGCGGCCGCGAAGCCACTGTTTGAAGCGGACAGTTATCGCGGATTTGCGGAAGGGCTGATCGAATGGAGCGGACGCTGCTTTGACAAGCTGTTGGCCCATCACCGAAAAAGCGGGCAGGCTTTGTTTCGGCAGGTGGACGAATTCGTGCGGATGAATATGTATTCCCAGCTCTCGATCAACGACGTGGCGTTAAAATTTCACGTCAGTCCCTCGTATATCAGCCGGATCATTAAGAGATTCACGCGGAGCACTTTCGTGCAATACTATACCGGGCTGAAAATCAAAGAAGCCTGCCATCTCATGGAAAACAGGCCGGATATGAAGGTCAAAGAGCTGTCGGACGCGCTGTCCTTCAGCGACCAGCATTATTTTTCCAAAGTGTTTAAGGAATATACGGGGTGCAGTCCTACGGAGTACAAAGAAAAACGGCTTGGGGGGCAGCCCGCCTCCCGGGACTAGTACCCTTCAGCCGTTGTAGGAGGCGAAAAATCGTATTTAACCCACGGAGATCAAGGGGACTACGCATTTTCTGCCCCCTCCAACTCCAAATAGATGCAAATCTGCAGGTATTTTAGGCCGGTCCCTGAGGGGATTTGAAAAAAGATGCAAATCTGCAGGCATTTCCGGCGATTTTAGGGAAACGAGCCGATTCCGTCGCAAATTCCTGCAGATTTGCAGGAATTTTGAAATCTTTGCTCCAAACAGAAAAAAAACATGCACATATGCAGGAATTCTGTTATCAAGGTTATTTGATGGGGTACTGGTCCCCTTCAGCCGGTGATGGAGGAAAAGTCTCGGGCGTAGCGATATGCATTTATGCATCTGACACCCCGCAAATTCCCTGCCCGCCCGCGGCCATAGCGGCCTTTTGGGCCGTTATATTGGCCTGATTCGGCTCCTTGAAGAGAATAGCGGCCAACAAAGGCCCTGGCATTGCATTAATCCTGCCCTGGTGTCACCAATCCGCAATCTCCCTTGCCGCCCATTATAATAGCGGCCTTTTGGGCCGTTATTCCGGCCCGTTTCAGCTTTTTGGGGAAAATAGCGGTCAATAAGGGCCTTATTTCTCGGATTCGAGTCCAAAAATCAGCTTTGGGCCCGCTTTTTCCCAAAATAAGACCTTAAAAAGCCGCTATTTCACACTGCCAAGCCAAATTCGACAAAATTGCGGCGCAAAAGGCCCTTATCCACCCGTCCGGCTTCAAAGGGAGGCTGCTTCCAACCGTTCCCCCCCTCGGGTTAATGCAACGCTAGTGCAGCAAAGACCCTATTTTCTTGTTGCGGGCCAAATTCAAGTTTCGGCCCGCTTTTTCCTGAAATAAGACCTCAAAAAGCCGCTATTTCACACCGCCGCCAAATTCGACAAAATCATGCCGCAAGAGGCCTTTACTTGCCTCCCGGGGTCTGTCGAGGGGCCCCTCTTTCAAAGGGCAGCGGGCTCCGCCTAAAGAAACAGCAAATACCATGGGTTTAGTTTCCTTGCATAGGGTGCAGGGTAAAAAGTTAAGTAATAACAGCAGAGGAATATACCATGCTGCACCCATCAAGGAGGTCACCCATGAATTTTCTTAAAGGTAAAGGCTGCTTGATCCCGTTGATCGCCGTCGTCGCGATCGTTGTGATCCTAATCGCTTTATTCGCCGGCAATTATAATAAATTCGTCGCGGCCGACGAGAATGTGAACCGGGAATGGAGCAAGATCGACGTCCAGTTGCAGCGGAGATACGATCTTATCCCCAACCTGGTCAATACGGTCAAAGGCTATGCCGCCCATGAAAAGGAAGTCATCCAGGCGGTCGCCGACGCCCGGGCCGCTCTTGGAGGCGCCCGAACGCCGGATGAACTGGCCCAGGCGAACCAGCAGCTGTCTGGGGCGCTGAGCCGCCTGCTGGTCGTGGTCGAAAACTACCCGACCCTAAAGGCGGATGCGCAGTTCCAACAGCTCATGGATGAGCTGGCCGGAACGGAAAACCGCATCGCGGTGGCCCGGAACGACTACAACGCCGCGGTCGCCAGCTACAACAATATGCGAAGAAGGTTTCCGGGCAACCTTCTGGCCGGACTGATGGGCTTTGACATGCGGGAATATTTTGAAACGACGCCGGAATCCCGGACCACTCCGGAGGTCGATTTCGGAACGGATACCCCTACCTCCTCCCTGCCCTTCCGTAAATACGCGGCGATCCCGGGTGAGGGAGCATGAGACGCTCCACGGGGCGGCCCCGGATTAAACCGCGGTTTGCGCTGAACATTCTGGCCTGTATCGTTACGCTCTGCGCAAGTTTGCTTTGGGGACCGGGCGCTCCGGCGTCCGCCGCAGGCCCGGACATTCCCGAACCGCGCGGGGACATTTACATCCAGGATTTCGAGGGCCTGCTTGCCGAGCAGCAGGTGCGGGAATTGAACGCGCTGGGCCGGGCGCTGGAGGACCGGACCGGGGCGCAAATCGCCGTGCTGACGGTTCCCAGCCTGAACGGATACACCGTGGAGGAATACGCGCTTCAGGCCTTCCGCAAATATGGGCTCGGCAGCAAGGAACAGAATAACGGGGTTCTGCTGCTTCTGTCCATGGGCGGCGGAGAGCCGGGAAACCGCCCGCTCCGCATCGAAGTCGGTTACGGACTGGAAGGCGCCCTTCCCGACGGTAAGGTCGGGCGGATTCTCGATCAGGTAACGATCCCCTATTTGAGAGAGAACCAACCCGGAACCGCCATTATCGAAACCTATAAAACGCTGTACAACGAAGTAGCCCGGGAGTATGGCGTGGAGGACGAACTGGCGCCGCAGGAGGTTGCCGTCCCGCAATCCTCGGCCGGGGAGAACGGCGGCGGACGCTTCTCCGCCGGATGGCTGCTGCTGATCGTCGCTTTTCTCGCGGTGGATTTTATCTTCTTCCGCGGAATGATGACGATGCTGCTGCTTTCGATGCTGGGCCGCGGCGGCGGACGAGGCGGCGGCGGTTACGGTGGAGGCGGCGGCTTCGGAGGCGGGGGCTTCCGGGGCGGCGGCGGAGGCACTTCGGGCGGTGGCGGAGCCAGCCGGAGATTTTAGAGTCCCTCCTCTTCCGGTATAATATCTTTGGGTAAGAAACCGACGAAGGGGAGAGAAAACAAAAATCCATGACACAAAGCGAAAACACAAACCGTCCGCAGTCCAGAGCCGTCTTCTTCGATGTTGACGATACGCTGTACGATCATTTGATTCCTTTTCGCCAGGCCCTCGAGGAGGTCCTGGCTACCTCCGCTGAATTTCCCTATCCCGAGGCCTACCATCGCATGCGCTTTTATAGCGATAAGCTGTCGGCGGAAGCCGGAGGCACCCCGACGCATGGGCGTGCCCTCGAGGAAATGCGCACGCAGCGGTTTGTCCTCGCGCTGCGCGAGTTTGGCCTGGAACTGTCCGACACCCAGGCGGCCCAAGTGCAAGCGGCCTACTTGCGCAGGCAGTTCGACATCACGCTGTTTGAAGGCGCCCGCGGCTTAATCGCCGGCTTGATGGAGCAAGGCCTCACGGTGGGGATTATCACCAACGGACCGCCGGAGCATCAAATGAAAAAGATCACGGCCCTGGGACTCCGTGATCTCATCCCGCCGGAGCGGGTCTTTATTTCAGGCGCCGTCGGCATCACCAAACCGGACCGCCGGCTGTTCGACCATGTGGCGGACAAGCTGGGCCTGTCCCCTGCAAACTGCACTTACATCGGCGACTCCTGGCGAAACGATATCGTCGGGGCGCTGGATGCCGGATGGAAGGTCCTTTGGTTTAACCATCGCGGCGCCGAACCGGAATCCGCCCATCCTATGCCGTCTCAGGTCACGAATTACGCGGAAATCGAACGGGAACTGCTCCGATCCCTTTGATCTCCCTTTGATCCATACTGCCGTTCTTTTGAACCGGTTAAAAAAACAAGGACCAGCCTTCGCTGAGCAAACGGCCGAGCGGGCCGAACAGCATTTTTCCTAACAAGCCCAAGGTTAAGAGCAGAGCCAAGTATACGAGCAAAGTTCCCTGAAGTTGATCCGGAAACCCGGGAGTCGGCCCCTCGGCGGAGTAACCCGTCAGAATGACAAACGCGGGGACGGCAAACCAAGCCCCGAGCAGTCCGATCAAAAGCAGCAGAGACTGCAGCGCATGAAATCCCAGCAGTGCCATGAGCAAGGCGAGCAGAAGCAACGCCGTAAACGGCACAAGATACACCCCGAAGCGAGCCGCGATCTCACGGTAGGTTGCGGCTCCTTTTCCGTATCTGACCACAGCGAAACAGTATGCCGTTATAAGCAGGTTCACGATGGCAAAAGCCAACGTCGGCCGAAGCACCATACCGGCAAAGGGATGATCCACAAACCCCACCAGCCGCTGAAACCCGGTATAAACAATGAACGGGATCAGCAATGAAAAAAGGAAGATCGTAATCAATCCGGCTGTGAACTGTCGCCGACCCGCTCTTCGGGCAAAAGCGACGGGTTGCCTCAAGGCGGCGGCTGCGTATTGGAAATACGCCAGTCCCGCGGCCCCTCGCGTTAATGGCGTTCCGCAATTTTCACAATACCTCGCCTTCTCGGCAAGCTGACGATGTTGGCATTTCGGGCAGAACATTTCGGCACCTACCTTCCTCTTTTTATATCAATTATGTTGGATGAAGCCGGCGGTGATCAAGTCGAAACGTCCGCCTTTTCTCTGATTTGCGCCCGGTGAGCCAGGGTATTTATCTACTGAATCCCCCAAAAACGTGAAGTTCAGAGAGGAGACTCGCCATGAACCAACCCCGTTTGAAGGATTGTACCGCTGTCGTCACCGGAGGGGGCTCCGGGATCGGCAGAGCTTCCGCGATTCGTCTGGCGCAGCATGGCGCCAAGGTGTATATGCTGGACCGGACTCCGGAGGAAGCGAATGAAACCAAGCGGCTCATCGAGGAGGCCGGCGGACAGGCCGCGGTCATCGAGTGCGACATTTCCCGCCCCGAGATGATCGAGGAAGGTTTCCGCCGGATTGCGGACGAGGCGGGCAGCGTGCAGGTCGTGTTTGCGAACGCCGGCATTAACGGAACGATGGCCCCGATCGAAACGATGGATATCGGCGAATGGGACCAGACGATCAACATCAACCTTCGCGGCACGTTTGCGACGGTGAAGCACGCCATCCCCCATATGAAGGAAAAAGGGGGCAGCATCATTATCACCAGCTCCATCAACGGAAACCGGGTGTTCTCCAACATCGGTTTCTCCGCCTACGCTTCCACGAAAGCGGCCCAAGTGGCTTTTATGAAAATGGCCTCCCTGGAGCTGGCCAGATACGGAATACGCGTCAATGCGATTTGTCCGGGCGCAATCGAAACGAATATCGGGGATAATACCTACCCGACCGAAGATATTCAGGAAGTGAAAATTCCGATTGAGTTTCCCGAAACCAAGCACCCGCTGGAACGCGGACCCGGTAAGCCCGAACAGGTGGCCAACCTCGTCCTGTTTCTGGCTTCCGATGAATCCTTTCATATCACCGGCACCGAGGTTTATATCGATGGTGCCGAGTCATTGCTCCGCGGCTGATCTTCAGTCGGCAGCGACCGGCCTGCTCCGTTCCCTGAGTGAACGGGGCGGGCTTTTTTGCGCTTAGGTGACCCGAATATTTTTCCAAGAGTGGCACAAACTACGTCAAAAGCGTTATGGGAGGTATGCCGCTGTGTCCATATTCCGGAAAGTCGCCAAGCTGTTCGGTTCGGGGAAAGGTTCCGGATCGAAATCGCCGGAAGTTCACCCCTATGGAACCCCCCAGGCTCCCGGACCCTTGACCCTGGAGGCTTTTCTTCAGGAGTTCAAAGACTGCGGAGACTTGATTACGTGGCACATGCCGGCCACATCGGCTCATCTCGTCTACTTCGATCATTTGGTCGACATCCCCACCTATGAGCAGGAAATCCTGCTGCCTTTGCAGCATGCCGGGCAAGAAGGGCTTCAAGAACTGCTTCGCCAATCGCGCTTCGTCCAAACGACGGATACAGTGAAGGCGGTTAAGGGCGTTCTGGACGGTAAGGTCGCCCTTTTTCTGCCTGAAGGCGTTTATCTCGTCAATGTGTATAACCCTGAAAAACGCAGCATTCAGCAGTCAGAATCCGAGTCCGCCATTACCGGCCCACACGATGCTTTTATCGAAATGATAGAAACGAACCTGTCGCTCATCCGTCGAAAGCTAAAAAGCAACCGCTTGAAGGTCATCCAGTTAAACGTGGGAGAACTGACGAAAACAAAGGTGGCGGTACTGTACGTTGACGGCATCGCCAAAAAGGAATTCGTGGACAACATGGTGGAGCGCATTAAAGCCATCGAATTCAACAGCTTGTACGACGGCACCATGCTCATGCAGATGATCGATGACTTTCCGAACTCGCTGTTTCCGCAATTCCAGACCTCCGAGCGTCCGGATGTCACCATTTCCAAGCTCGCCGAAGGGAAGATCGTCGTACTCGCGGATCAAAGCCCGTCCGCTATCGTCGCACCGTCATCCTTTTTCGAGTTTTTCACGACCCCGGACGATTATTATAACCGCTGGGCCGTCGGGACCGCCCTCCGGCTGCTGCGATACATCGCGTTTATCATTACGATTTCTTTGACTTCTTTGTATGTCGCCGTCACGACTTACCATTATGAAATGATTCCCGAGAATCTGCTGGCCTCGCTGACCGAATCGAGAAGCCGCGTCCCTTTCCCTCCGATCATCGAAGCATTGATCATGGAAACGACGATCGAAATGCTTCGGGAAGCCGGGGCGCGCCTGCCCACCAAAATCGGGCAGACCATCGGGATCGTCGGCGGGATCGTAATCGGCACGGCCGCTGTCGAGGCGGGGTTTACGAGCAATATCCTCATTATCTCGGTAGCGATGTCCGCGATCGCTTCTTTCGTAGTCCCCAGCTATATCATGAGCGGCTCGATCCGGCTGGTACGGTTCGGACTCATCATTCTTGCCGGTATGCAAGGTAACTTCGGGTTCATGGTCGGGGTCGCGCTGATTATCATTCATCTCTCCAAGTTGACCAGCCTGGGGGCCCCATACACCATTCCGGCCGCTCCGGTTAAACCGGTCGACTGGAAGGACATATTTATCCGCGCGCCGTTCTGGTCTTTTCACGAGCGTCCGAGCCAGGCAAAATCGCCGAACAAGACGCCAAATAAGATGAAGAAATAGGTGATCGCCTTGTCCAAGGAAAAGCTCCATCGCTTTCAAATCGCCATGCTGCTCTTCAACACCCAATGCGGGGTTGCAATCTTCATTCTCCCCCGGCTTACCGCGATCCATCTGGGAACTAACGGCTGGATCGGGGTGGTATTCGGCTACTTGGCGGTCGCGCTCAACATTATGCTCATTACGCTCGTATATCGTTTGGGCCGCGGCGCTTCGATTTTTCGCGTTTTGGGAGACGGCCTCCCCCGTTTTTTGCTTATCCCTCTATACCTCATACTGATTCTGATCCTGCCGATGATCGGATGCATTGTCATCAAAGAATATGTGGTCATTTATCAGATTCTTATGTTCCCGCAAACCTCGGAAATGGTTTTGAAATTGTTCGTGGATGTGGTGGTGTTCCTGATGGTGACGAAAGGGATATACAATATGTCGAAAGCCAACCTTTTCTTCGTAGCGATCCTGCTGACCATGGTTCCGGTAAGTCTTACCTTTATCAACAATTTCGACCTTACCCGCTTAACCCCATTTATTTTTAAGGAAGGCAAGGATGTAGGGGAGGGAATCTTTCGCATGTACGCGGCTTTCTTGGGCTACGAGCTGTTCATTTTCCTGTTTCCCTATGCGGAGAACAATAAGAAGTGGCTGAAGTATTTGCATCTGGGCAACACTCTGACAGGTTTGGTATATTTGCTGGTCACCGTTCTCTGTTACGGCTTTTTTAATTACAACGAACTGACGGACCTCGCCTTTCCGCTGCTCGACATGTTCGGTTATTTGAAATTTCCCTTTATCGAACGGGTGCAAAATTTTTTGTACAGCGCCTTCTTGCTCTCCATTGTGACCACGGCGTCCATGTACTACTGGGCCAGTCAAACCGTCGTCGCCGAAATCTTCCCCCGCCTGCCCGGGAAAGGGGTCGTCTTCATATTAATGGCCGGCAGCATTCTGGTTGCGCTGATTCCCAAAACCCTTCCGGAAGTGGAGAAATGGTTCGCACTGCTGCTGTATTTCGAGAGCGGCGTCGCTTTCGGGCTGCCTCTGCTGGCACTGTTGTCCTTGCTCATCCAAAAAGGGAGGAAGTCTCATGCATAAAAGAACCGCCGGACTTTTTGTGCTTGCCCTGACTTTACTCCTCACCGGATGCAATCAGGATCAGAACATTCTGGAACGTATCGGCTATATCCGGATCGGGGCCTTCGACCCGGCGGAAGGGCAGGATATCCGGCTGACGATAAACGTCCCTCTAACGATTAACGAAGGTCAAAATACCAAACGGCTTACGGAAGTTTTAACGGTCGAAGCCAGGGGCAGCAAGGAAGCGCGTAATATGATGCAGAATCAGTCCAGCCGCAAGCTCGTCAGCGGGCAACTGCGCACCATTTTGTTCAACATGGAACTGGCCGCCCGAGGGCTTACTCCTTATCTCGACACGCTGATCCGCGACCCTTCGATTTCCAAACGCACGGAAATAGTTGTTGCGGAAGGCTCGGCACAGGAAATGATCTCCAAGAAATACCCGGGCCATCCCGGTGCGGACCAATACATCGACCAACTGCTCCGGAAAGAGTTTGAAATGCAGCATGTGCCCCACATCCTGCTGCATCAATTTATCCGCGATTATTATGATGACGGAAAGGACCCGATGGCCCCGCTGCTGAGCCCAAAAGATGCGAGTCTGGAGTTGAGCGGGATCGCCCTTTTTCACTACGATAAATACGCCGGGAAGGTGGAGAGAGCGGAATTTCCTTATTTCACGATGCTTTATCAGAACCAGAATAAAGGGGAGTTCACGATCAACACCGATGACCCGTCCTTGAAATCCATCACGTTCAGCGCCATCAAAAGCAAGCGAAAGATTAAAGTCAAAAAAATCAGGGAAGGGAAATACGCCGCGGATATCAATATCCGAATAGAGGGCGGGGTGCTGGAGTATATCGGCAACCTCGACTTGACCAAACCGGATCGTAAAAAACTGGAGGGACTCATCGGCGAATATGTCACCAAAAGGACGGAGCGAATTTTGGCCAAGCTCCAACGGATTGGGGCGGACCCCGTGGGCATCGGCCAGTACGTCCGCAACAAAATGACCTATTCGGCGTGGAAGGAATCCGATTGGAACGATTTGTACGCCAATATGGAATTCCATGTCCACACCCGGTTCATCATTAAAAATTTCGGAAACCGCTATGACTGATCTTGTTCGGCAATTTCCAGAATATCGACTCCGTACGGTGCCAGTTCTATATGTTTGCCCCGGAACTCCGCGTCAAGCAGGCTGTAGTAGTTCGTCGGAAGCGTAACCCGACGAACCTCGCGGCTCAGGTTCAGGACAAAGAGAACCGCCCGGTCCGCAGCGGTGCGGATCGTAACTTGCACGCCGTCGGGAAGCTCCGGAAACGCCGGGATATCCCGGCGTGCGGCGATGTCGCCGAACAATCGCTTGAGCCAGGCCTCTTCAGGGTGGGTCCCCAAATAGTAGACCTCCCCTTGGCCAAACCGGTTGACGGTCACGGCCGGCTGCCCGGCATAGAAATCTCCCGCGTACCGAAGCAGTACTTCCGCGTCCAGAGGAGCCAAAATATCGCACCACTGACTACACTTAAAGGTCCGGCCGTTGTCGTCCACCAGTTCGTGCATATCTTGGCCGATCGGATCATATTCCGTTACCGTGACGCCCGAACAGGATGATAGCAGGCCCGGCAGCGGGCTCATGACGCACTGGTTGTTCATGTCTTTGACACCGGTACGGCTCGTCAGAACCAGAACGCCGCCCTCGGACGCAAACCGTTCGAGCCGGCAGGCCGTCTCCGCGTCCAGCAGATAAAGGCTCGGGGCAACCACCAGTTTGTAGCCGTCGAGAGGCTCGCTCCATTCGATGACGTCGCAGCCGATGCCGAGCTTGGTCAGCGCCCGGTGATAATCCTTGATGTTTTCATAGTAGTCCAGCCCTTCCGCCTGCGGTTGAATCCGCAGAGCTTCCAGCTGTTCTGCAGACATCAGGATGGCCGCCTCGTGCTTCAGCACCGTGCCCTTGATCTTTTTGGACAACATATTTACTTCGGCGCAGAGGGAAGCGAATTCGTCGAACTTGCGGCCCGGTACGTTGCTGTGGTCGATCAGCCCATGCCAGAACTGCTCGGCTCCGGCGACGGCGCTTCTCCAGCGGAAATGTACCACCGCATCGGCTCCCCGGGCGATGGCCTGCCAGGCGTAAGCCCGGATAAATCCGGGATAAGGGGACCGCCACATCGGAAACCAGCACCCCGGCGGACCGCTGAGCTGTTCCATGATCCAGAAATTCCTCCGCTTAATGCCGCGGGTGACATCCAGGGATAGAGCGCCGCTGTACGGTCCGGTCGATTGTTTGCCGGGAGATGTGTTCGGATAGTAGTCGAAAGCGGCGAAATCGAGGTCTTTGCCCACCCGGTGCAGGTCCAATCGTTGGGGATAGCTGTGAAAATTGTGCGTGACGAAATGATGCGGGCAATGCTCCCGGATGATCTTGATCTGATTTCCTTGAAAAGATGCCACGGCATCCCATTGGAAGCGGGCATAATCCAGCAAATAGGACGGATTCTGATGAGGGGACCCGCCGAGCGGCGTGCCGATCTGGCACCAATCGCTGTATTCCCCGCTCCAGACGACCGTTCCCCAGGCCCGGTTCACCGCCGCAATCGAACCGTATTTCCGCTTGACCCATTCGCGAAAAGCGGCATTGCAGCGCGGGCAATGGCAGTCGAGCATGCCGAACTCGTTATCGGTCTGCCAGCCGATGACGGCCGGATGCTTGCCAAAGTGTTCGGCCATCTTCTCGACGATCCGCGAGCCGTATACCCGTATCGATTCGCTGTTGAAACAGCGGTGTCCCCGAACGCCGGGATGATAGATACGCCCGTCGGCGAACACCGGTAAAATATCCGGCCGCAGGTCGGTCAGCCAGCGCGGCGGAGTATTGGTCGGCGTTCCGATCACGACGGAGATACCGTATTTATGGAATAAATCCAATGCCCGGTCCAGCCAGTCGAACTGATAGATCCCGGATGAAGGTTCGAGCCGGCTCCAAGCAAATTCGGCCACGCGCGCGATGCGGACCCCGGTCACCTTCATAAGCTGGATATCCTCCTCCCATAGCCCGGGATCCCACTGTTCGGGATAATAATCCACCCCGATCCGCACGGCGTTATTCTGCCACGTCTTTCTTCTCACTACTTTTCCTCCGTTTCACCTGGTTCTAGAAGCACAAAATGGCATGACCGCCCGCTCGCCCGAAAGCCGGGCGAAAGCGTAAGCGGTCTGCCATATGTGATCTGATCTATTTATTTTTTTAGTTTGTCCCAAGCCGCCTGCATGTTGGTCATCCAGCCGTTCACATCGCTTTTCCCCGCGATCAGCTCTTGAATGACGCTGGCGAATTCTTGGGTTACCCCGTCCGGGAACTTCGAAGATTGTAAACCATAAACCTTGTTCTCGTCTACATACTTCTTCACATCCGCACCCAACAATCCGATATCTTCAGCGGATGCCGAAATCGTCGTCAAGGCCGGGATGAATTTCCACTTCTTAACGATATACTCTTTACCCATGTCGGAAGTGACGAGCCAGTTCAAGAAGATTTTCGCTTCTTCTTTCGAAGCGGAGTCCTTGTTCACGACCAGGTTGGCCGGAATCCCTACAGTAAGCTTGTCGTTCTTCTCGGCATCGTCATCGATCGGCATCGGGAACATACCGATATTCATTCCGGGCGTAATGTTGTCGATCAAAGTTTGCGCCCAGTTCCCCTCTTGCATCATAGCCACTTCCCCGTTGGCAAACAGGGCCAGATGCGTATTCGCATCCGTCGTCAGCGGATTTTTCTGTCCGTACTGAACGGTCAGCTTCAGCAGATTGCTCCAGTTTTTGAATTGCGGATTGTCTACAATCGTTTGGGTTCCGTCGTTCAGGCCCTTGATAAACTCATCGACATTGTCCTGTCTGGCGAACGCCACGCTGATCCCTTGGTTGCCCAGCAGCCACCATTCCTGATAAGCGTTGCCGAACGGCGTGATGCCGGCAGCTTGAAGCTTCTTGGCCGCTTCTTCCAGCTCGGTGATCGTTTTAGGCGTTTCGGTAATGCCCGCCTTGGCAAACAGATCCTTGTTGTACACATACCCGATCCCTTCCAGGTTCATCGGCATGCCGTATACTTTGCCGTCTTTGGTCATCGGCTCGGCGGCCAAAGGCACCAGGTCCTTGACCCAAGGCTGGTCGGACAGGTCTTCGATCTTGTCCTGCCACATATCGAGCTCGGCAAAGCCCCCGTTGGAGAAAATGTCCGGTGCGTCGCCGGAAGCGAATTTCGTCTTCAACGCCGCCGCGTAGTCCGCGCCGCCGCCGACGGTTTGGATATCGAGCTTGATGTTTGGATATTCTTTTTCAAACTCGACTTTTAGTTCGTTCAAGCCTTCCACGATTTCGGTTTTAAACTGGAAGATCTTTACTGTTTTTACTTCCCCCTTGTCGCCGCTTCCGTTTGCGGCCGAGCCGGAGTTTGCGGCATTTTTGCCGCCGCATGCCGCAAGCAGCATGCTCATCATCAGCAACACCGACAGAATGACCATGGAACGTTTCTTGTTCATGTCTTTTGTTTCCCCCTGTACATTTGTGTAAAATGAGTTGCCTTTATATTTGGAACGCCGGACTTCGGTTAGTTTACCCTTTAACCGAACCCGCCGCAATTCCCTCAACGATATAACGCTGCAGCAGCAGGTAGAAGATAACGATCGGCAGAATTCCGATGGCCAATGCCGGAAGCGCCATGTCCCATTGCTTCGTGTACTGTCCGAAGAAGGAGTATGTCGCGAGCGGAATCGTCCGCAGCGAAGGATTTTGCAAAATCAGCGATGGCAGCAAATAGTCGTTCCAGATGGCCAGCGCGTTCAGCACGATAATCGTCATCATCATCGGGCGGAGCAGCGGCATAACGATCCGGAAAAACACGGTGACCGGATTGCAGCCGTCTACGGTCGCCGCCTCTTCAATTTCCAAAGGCACGGACTTGACGAAACCGTGGAACAGGAACACCGCGAGCGGAAGACTGAGCCCCAGGTTGGTCAAAAGCAGGCCGGCAATGCTGTTGTTGACGCCGAGCGTATTGACGACCTTCAATACCGGAATCATGATCGTCTGGAACGGGACGACCATCGCTGCGACGAACATGAGCAGCAAAAGCCGGTTAAACCAGGTGTCGGACCGGACCATCCGGTAAGCGGCCATCGCGCTGAACAGCGTAATCAGCAGGACGCTGATGACCGTGATCACGATGGAGTTGCGGAACGCCTCGGAAAACCGGGCCAGCTCCCAGGCCTTGCTATAGTTTTCCCAATTAAACTTCGTAGGCCAACTGGCCGCGTTGGACAAAATTTCGCCGAACGATTTGACCGAGTTGACGAACAGAAAATAAAACGGAGCGAGAAAGAGCAGCGCAACGAGCGCCATGATGATTTCTATCAACACGTTCTTGCCGCGAGATTTGGCTTCCATCAAGCTTCAACCTCCTTGCTCTTCGTGACGCGCACTTGAATCAAGGTAATGACCGCCACGATGACGAAGAACAGCAGCGCTTTGGCCGTACCGAGCCCATAACGGTTATTGAGGAACGCTTCATTGTAGATGTTGAGCGCCACCGATTCCGTCGATTTGAATGGACCGCCCTTGGTCAAGGACAGGTTCAGGTCGAACATTTTGAAGGACCAGGAAATCGCCAGGAAGAGGCTGACCGTCACCGCCGGCATGATCAGCGGAGCGATGATGCTGCGCAGGATCTGGAAGTGGCTGGCCCCGTCAATTTCCGCGGCTTCAAGCACTTCCTTGGACACATTGCTGAGCGAAGCGATATAGATCACCATCAAATAACCGGAATACTGCCAGACGAACACCATGACGATCGCCCAGAATCCGGTGGTGGCGTCCCCGAGCCAAGGAAGCTCAAAGAAGGACCAGCCGGTCATTTCCCCCATGGTGGAGAAGCCTTTGATAAAAATAAACTGCCAGATAAACCCGAGCAGCAGGCCCCCGATGACGTTCGGCATAAAAAACACCGTCCGCATCACATTGCGCGTTTTCAAGGGCTTGGTCAAAAAATAGGCCAGGAAAAAGCCCACAAGATTCGTCAGAATTACGCCGAGGAGCGTAAAGCGGACGGTAAACCCGAACGATTTCCAGAAATCCGGATCTCCGGAGAAAATGTGTTTGAAATTATCGAAACCGACCCAGGCCACCTGACCGGATACTCCGTTCCAGTCCGTAAAGGAATAGTACATCCCCATCACAAACGGTATAATCATGACCAGTGTAAAAAACAACACGGCCGGGCCGACGAAAAACAGCTGCTGCCCGAATTGCGATAACTTTCGGCTACGCATGTATGGCCCCCTCCCATTCTCTCTTTGTCGTATTTCGTCTACAAGTGTTATTATGTAATTATTTTGATCCCCCCGAAACCGACGCAGGTGAACTTAAAGGTGTAAAATATTGATCGGATGTGGCTGAATGAGATGGAATAGTATTCGTACCAAATTGATCGTATTTCTGCTGCTGCCCATCATTTTTACGATGGCGGCCGCGGTTGCGGTCAGCTACTCGCATACCACGGCATCGCTCCGGGAACGCGCGGTGGAGGAGAACCGGAACCTGCTCTATCAGGGGTTCCGCAACATTGACGGTTTGCTTGAGGACATCAACCGCATCTCCCTGAACGTATACTCGGACTCCGAATTCTACCGGCTGCTCGATGCCGGCTACGACGATATGTCGGCCAATATCGGGATCTATGCGTCCCTGAACTATATTTACAAGGCGGCTCCCGATATTTTTCAGGTTTATTTGTATGGCGTCAAAGATCAGAAAGCGACGATGATCACGCAGGAAACGCCCAAACGCTGGCAGGATTCCGCCCCGTTTCCGGTTTCCGCCTTGCCGGAGGACGAGCCGCTGCGCGTCCAGACCACCCATATAAGCCATCATTACGGGCTGCTGGCACCCTTCCCGCAAGTGACGCCCCAGCAGGTGTTTACCCTGCACCGCCGGATCGAGAAAATCCCTTCACATCAAGCCATCGGCTTTTTGTCGATCGATGTCAAGCTGTCGGCGCTCAGCGAAATTGCCGATCAATTATATGACAGGGATCAAGAGAACCTGTATATCCTTGACGCGGAAGGTCAGTTGGTTTACGCCAACCAGCCCGAGCTGATCGGAAAGCCGATCGCCGCCGATTGGTACTCGGGACGGGGTTCTTACTTTGAAGGGGAACAGGGGTATTTTGAACAGGACAATTCCGTCTTCATTTATCAGGCCATTAACAGCGCCGGGGCCCGGTGGATGCTGGTCAAACAGATTCCGGTGTCCCACCTGCTCAGTGAAGCCAACCAGGCCGCAAAAATCAACGGATTGTTGTTCGGGTTGGCGCTGCTTGTCATCGTGACGGCGACCGTGCTGATCTCGATCCGCATCACCTCCCCGATCAAGCGGCTCTCGCAGTACATGAACCAGGTGAAGATCGGGAATCTTCAGGTGGATATCGCCTCCGCCGGGAACGATGAGATCGGCTTGTTGACGGAACGGTTCCGGAACATGATGGATACCCTCAACAACTTGATCCTTCGCGAATACAAGCTGGAGCTGTCCAACAAGAACAACCAGCTTCGGGCGCTCCAGGCGCAGATCAATCCGCATTTCCTGAACAATACATTGCAAATCATCGGTACGCTGGCCCTGGAACTGAAGGTTCCGCAGATCTACACCCTGATCTCGTCGCTGGCCAAAATGATGCGTTACAGCATGCATAACGATGACCGCGGCGTGACGCTGCGGGATGAGCTTGAGCATGTAAAGGCCTATGTCGAGCTGCAAAAGGAGCGTTTTGAGAATCGGTTCAATTTTCAGGTACAGGTAGACGAAGCTCTGCTATCGGTAGAGGTGCCCAAGATGATTTTGCAGCCGATCGTGGAAAACTATTTTAAGCACGGCCTGGGTCCGGAAGATACCGGCGGAACGCTCGGTCTGACCGCGGCGTACGAAGAGGACGGAGTCATCGCAATCACCGTGGAAAATAACGGCCGCCGGATTCCCGAAGACAAGCTGCGCCGGCTCCAAGACGGGCTGAGCCACTCCGCGGCCGAACGGATTCGGCCCGGCGGGGATGAACCGAACGGCTTCGCGCCGTCCATCGGGCTGATCAACGTGTTGACCCGGCTCCGCCTGGTTTACGGCGAAGCTTCGGAGTTAAGCGTCAATAATTTACACCCCACCGGAGTCCGCATTCAGTTGAAGTTCCGGATGGAAGACAAGAACGAGGAGGAAGCATCGGAATGAGAGCATTGATCGTGGACGATGAAGCCAGAGTCCGCAAGGCCGTGAGACTGCTCGTCGATTGGCGGGAGCACGGCATCGAGGACATCGCGGAAGCGGGGGGAGGTCTGGAAGCCATCGGCGTCATCCGGGAGTTCAAGCCGGCCATCGTTATCATGGATATGATGATGAACGCCGGCCACGGCATGGAACTGATGGCCTGGGTCAACGAACACGCGCCGTCGCTCAAGTTTATCGTGATCAGCGGACACGATGACTTCGAGTTCGTCCGGGGGACCGTCCGGCACGGCGGGATCGATTATATTCTGAAGCCGATCGAGCCCGAGGCGATCAACGCCGCGGTGGCCAAGGCCGTCCGCCAGTGGCGCCAGGAGGAACGGGAACGGCTGGATCAGCAGAGCAAGAGTATCCGGTTAAACGAGATTAGGCCGATCTATGGCGAAAAGCTGCTCTCCTCGATGATCGACGATCCGGGGTCGGCGGACAACAGTTTAAAGCGGCTGCGGATGGAAGGCGTGATTCCCACGGAAGCGGATCAGGCCAGGCTGCTGCTGATTCAGGTGGACGCTTCGGACACCTCCCTGCTCAGGCGATTCGGAAATGACGGCGAGCTGCTGCAATTCTCGTTGATCAACATCTGCAACGATTTCCTGATCGCCGACCAGAGGGGCATCGCCTTCAAGCACTGGGGGGCCGCCATGGAGATCCTGATTCTTGTCTGGAAGCAGCCGGAGCGGGCCGCCGAGCTGGTCGGCAAAATCAACGACGGCCTGTTTCATACGCTGCAGCGGAGAATACACGTGGGGCTGGCTTCCCCGGGGCCGCTGCCATCCAGTCTGCCCGCGCAGTATGCCGAGGCGTCGGCGGCCATCCGGCGGCGCAATCTGCTCCAGCCCGATCAATATCTTCACGCGCTGAAGCAGGGCCAGCACGCGTCGGAGAGCCAGCATGTGTCGGAAGGCCCGCGTGTGCCGGAGGGCGTGCGCTTGTCGGGAGGCCTGCGTATGTCGGAAGGCGTGCGCGTGTCGGAGGACGAGCCAGTTTCCCTGTCTTTCGCCGGTTTCCAGGCGGATTTCAAAACCGCTGTCCTGAGCGGAGATCCGGGGCAGATCGCCTCGTCGGCGCAGCAATGGATCGACGCCCTCACGCGGAGCGGATACGTCTCCCCGGAACTGCTCGAATCCTGGAAGTCCTCCATCATCTCGTTCCGATCCGGGCTGCTGCGGGAGGTGCTCGGCAGCGAAGCGGACCAGGTCCTCCCCGCGCTGGAACAAGGAGATCAGGCCGAGGCGTCGCCGGTGCCGAACGGTTATGCTTTCTCGCCGTTTGCCTGGCGGGATTGGCTTATCGGCTTCCTGACCCGCCTCGCCGGAGAAGTCTCCAAACGTCAGCAGCGGGAATCGCGCAAAATCGGCGATATCCTGGCTTACATTGAGCAGCATTACCAGTCCGAGCTTTCACTCCAGGACCTGGCGTCCCATTTTCAGGTCAGCCGGGAGTATATCTCCAGGAAGTTCAAGCAGGAGTTCGGCGACAACTTCTCCGACTATCTGGCGGCCTACCGGATCGACAAGGCCAAGAAACTGATGCGGAATCCAAACCTGAAGGTCCAGCGCATCGCCGAGATGGTCGGGTTCAATGACGTCAAATACTTCAGCAAGGTGTTCAAGAAACAGGAGGGCTTATCTCCACGGGAATACCGGAGCAAATGGACGGACCAACCATGAAAAAAAGTGCGAACGGCCAAGGAGAGAAAAGGATTACTTTTCTTGGCGTTCGCACTTTTTTATGTTAGTGTCTCTTCAGACATCAAGAACCTTCAAGGACTTCAAGGACTTTAAAGAATTCAAAGACCTCAAAGACCTCAAAGATCTCAAAAATCTCAAAGACCTCAAAGACCTCCAGGACCTCCAAGCCCTTTAAGGCTTCCAGCTTTCAATCCCCTGGCAGCTCCAAAAGATGCAAATCTGCAGGTTTTTAAGCCGATTCACGAGGAAATGCGCAAAAAGATGCAAATCTGCAGGCATTTTTAGCGATTTTAGAGAAACGAGCATTAAACTTGCAAAAACCTTAACATCAGTTAGTCGTAATGAGTTGAACTAATGATGGAGGGATAGAGGCAGCCGGGTGAAATGTTCTTCCGATCGCTGTTGCTCCCGGATTTCTTGATGAAT
>NZ_JAIUDG010000035.1:0-50143 GCF_020179875.1 Paenibacillus sp. alder61 | reverse complement strand
CCTCTATTTCACCTCGAAGGGCCAAATTCGACAAAATAACGCCTCAAAAAGCCCTTATCCACCCGCCCGGCTTCTAAGGGAGACGGTTACGGCCATTAGACCCTTCGAATTAATGCAACGCGAGTGCTTAAAAGCCCCTTATTCACCTGCCCTACCTCCAAACGGAGTTGGCCGCTGACAAATTTGCTCGAGTTGAATGCAACGCGAGTGGGTTATTTCACACTGATAAGCCGAATTCGACGATATCGCGCCCCAAAAGGCCGTTATTCACCTGCCCAGCTGTCCCAAAGGGAACGGGGCTCAAAGAAAACACCCCGAAACAAGTCGGGGCGTTCCTTTGGTAAACTTAGCGCCGGGGCCGAAACGTTACTTCTCCGTCTGCTCTTTCCCCGTCTGCGCTGCTCTCTTCATGTAATCGTCATACCGCCCGTCGACTTCCTTGGCCATACTCCGGTACTTTCGGGTTTCCTCCACAATCGGGTCTAAATTCGTCTGGATGCGAATCTCGTATCTGGGCGACAACCTTCTCCGCTCTTCCCTTTTGCGTTCTTCCTCGCTCCCGATTTCTTGTTCCGTCAGCATCTCGCTAAGCTCTCTTTCCAGTTCTTTGTTATCGCTCATCAGATGACACTCCTTCCGGAAAATAGAGTATAGAGTATGGGAACCGGGTTCCTGCTACAATCCCGTTGCCCCCGCAGCCGAAACGACATCAAGCAGCTGCTGCTGAATTTTACCGTTGCTGGCGATCAGATTGCGGACTCCAATGTCATAAGGGTTGCCCGCGGTATCCGTCACTATTCCTCCCGACTCGGTGACGAGCAGCGCGCCGGCCGCCGTATCCCAGGCGTTGAGGTTTACCTCGTAATAGCCGCTCAGCCGGCCGGCCGCGACATAGGCCAGGTGCAGGGCGGCCGATCCTCCGGCCCGCAGGCTCCGTGCCCGGTCGGCCAGCGCCGTGATCCCCTTCAGATTGATGGGGGCGGCCACTTCGCGGTCCGGATTGAAGCCGATCGCGATGACGCTGTCGGCCAGGAGCGCCTCCTTCGAGACTCGTGTGGGATTGCCGTGCATATAAGCGCCCTTGCCTTTTTCGGCCACAAACATTTCGTCCCGCATCGGGTCGTATATGACCCCGATAATGACCTCACCCTTGTATGCCAATGCGATGGATACGCAAAAAAACGGGAATCCCTGCACGAAATTGGTCGTTCCGTCCACAGGGTCGATAATCCATAAGTACTCGGATTTCTTCGCTGCCGTTACAGCGGCAGCCGAAGCCTCCGCTCCGGGGGCCACGCCTTCTTCCCCCAGAATGTCATGGTCCGGAAAATGGGTCAGGATCAGCTTGCGGATCATCGTTTCCGCGCCCTTGTCCACATCGGTGACCAAATCCTGCGGCGAATATTTCGTGCTCAGATCCTTCACCGAACCGACACGGCTTTTGATCCATTCCCCCGCTTTCGCGGCGCTATTGATCGCCACCGCCATCGGACTTTTGCTGCCTACAACATAAGGAATACTAGGTTTCGATTCCAATGGTTTCACACTACTTTCTTCAATAATCTATAAGACCGGTGCAACGACTCTATAAATCTTCTAAAATTTCCCTTTTTAAAAATATACGCCGGTAGGGTTGCAAAGTTGCGCCTTTTTCCGACCTTCCGCCATAAAAGGGCCATGTCCGAAGTGTCTTCCATTATATAAAAAGTCCGCCCCGGCAAGGCTGGCCTCAGCCGCCCGGGAACGAACTTCTTGTCATTTTAAAGTCTCGGTTAAGCCCCTACGATATTATACCCGCCATCCACGTAAATCACTTCACCGGTTATACCGCGGGACAAGTGGCTGAGCAGGAACATCGCGGTATCCCCGACTTCCGCGGCGTCCGTCGTCTTGCGGAGCGGCGCCTTCTCTTCCACCTGTTTCAAAATAGAGTTGAAATCGCTGATGCCTTTTGCCGCCAGCGTACGGATCGGACCGGCGGAAATGGCGTTTACCCGGATGTTCCGGGGGCCCAGGTCGTTGGCCAAATAGCGGACGGAGGACTCCAATGCCGCCTTCGCGACGCCCATGACATTATAATTGCGCATCACGCGCTCCGAGCCCATATAGGTCATCGTCATAACGCTTCCGCCTTCGGTCATAAGCGGAGACAGCCGCTTCGACACGGCGACCAGGGAATAGACGCTGATATCGTTGGCGAGGGCAAACCCTTCGCGCGAAGTGTCCTGAAACTCGCCCGCCAAATCCTCCGCTTTGGCGAACGCGATGCTGTGAACCAGCCCGTGCAGTACCCCGAATTCCGTACGCAGCGTGTCGGCCAGTTTATCGATATCCTCGTCGGCCGTCACGTTGCAGGGCAGGATCAGCGAATTCGGTATGCTTTCCGCCAGCTTGCGCACCCGTCCTTCCACGCGTTCGCTCTCATATGTAAAGGCGAGGCGAGCCCCCTGCTCCGCCAGGCTCTGGGCGATCGCCCAGGCAATGCTGCGGTCATTGGCCACGCCCATGACGACGATATTTTTTCCCGCCAACAATTCTCCCATGAATAAAAGACCTCCTCATCAAAATACGTCCGGCTTCTTTGTGTCCAACTTACCTTATTTGCCCAACATTTTCAAGGCCGTAAGCTAAAGACTTACGGCCTGATTCGTACGCTGGCTCCATTCAGAATTTCCACCCCGTCGCCTTCATGGCGGGCCAGCTCCTCCATTAGAGCGAACAAAGCCCCGTCCTTGAGCTTCGCTTCAAGCATGACGTCGACGCGGTCCGTGCCGCTCGCGATCTTGCGCAGAAAATCCAGCAGCGGCCCGACAGCCACATGATCCGCGTGTCCCCGCGGATCGCTCACACTCTTGGGGCTGGAGGCGTGGATCTTCGGGGGCAGCGGATCGTCCTCGGGTGAGCCCGCCTGCGCGTAAGAACTTGTCCAAGTCCGCTTGATTCGAGGCCACAGCTCCGCCGGATCCTCCCCCTCGTTGTTCACCCACTGGTGGTGGATATCCAGAACCATCGGCAGTCCCAGCGCTTCCGCTATGGCCAGCGTCTCCGGGGCGTTGAAGGTTTTGTCGTCGTTTTCGAGCGTCAACCTTTCCTTCATTCGATCCGGCAGGGCCGCCGCGTTCTCCTTGAACCGCTCTCCCGCGGACAACTTGTCCCCGTAAGCGCCCCCGACGTGAATGTTGTTCTTGGCCCGCCCGTCCAGGCCCATCGCTTCCAGCATGCCGACATGGTACGCCATATCGCGAAGCGAGCTAGCCAGCACTTCCGGCCGAGGGGTGCTGAACACCGTGAAATGATCGGGATGGAAAGAGACGCGGATGCCGTGCTTTTTTACAAACTCCCCCACCTCGGCGAAGGATTGCTCCAATGCCGGAAAGGGATCCCAATCCGCAAGCGCCTCATGCGTCGCCAACGGAATGAGCTTGGAGGAAAAACGGTACACCATGATATCGTGGGCCACGTTATGACGCAACAGCCGCAGCGTGTTGTGCAGATTTTCCGCAGCAATCGACTCGAGCTTGCGAACGGCGGCCTCACGGTCCAGCAGGTTGCTAAACGTTTTGAACGTCATCGTCTTGGAGGGAGAAGCATTCGCTACGACCGTGGACATCGCGACATAACCGAACCGTACGATCACCGCGATTCGGCTTCCCCGAAGAACATTTCGTAAGCCAGCGCCGTCTGGACGGCGGACTCCTCTTCCGTCAGCGGTCTGATGAGCTGCAGCTCCACCGAAGTGACTTCTTCCCCGTTGAAATTGATCTCGGCCACACAGGCCGTTATCTTAACGATCGCCACCGCCTTGTTGGCGGGAGTGTAGGCGATCACCTTTTGCCCGGTGGGAAATACGCGCAAACCTTGCTTTAGCATTTTGCCGCGGCCGTACTCCAGCAGTTCGTATAGCTCCTGCTCGCTCTTAAACTTGCACACCGAGTTGAATTCCGTTTGAAAACCCATCGTCTATTCATCCTTTCGCTTTGGGAGTCTGACGTGGTGATTTAGTTTGTCGCCTATACGACCCCGTTCTCGAAGTCGAGGTTCTGCCGCATCTCGTACCGTTCCAGCGCGAGTCCGATCAAGCGGTCAAGCAGCGCTTCGTAGGAGACCCCGGTTTCGCGCCAAAGCAGCGGATACATGCTGAACGGGGTAAATCCGGGCATCGTATTCACTTCATTGACCAACAGACGGTTGCCGGATTTCGTCAGGAAAAAATCCGCCCGGCACAGTCCGTTTCCGGCGATCGCCTTGAACGCTTTGACGGCGAGGTCGCGGACGCGTTCCGCGATCTCCGTATCCAATGGAGCGGGAATCAGCATCTGCGATTTGCCGTCGAGATACTTCGCCTGGTAATCGTAGTATTCACCGGAGGAGACGATTTCTCCCGGTACGGAAGCGATCGGCTCGTCATTGCCCAGTACGCCGACCTCCACCTCGCGGGCGTCCACGAACTCTTCGACAATAACCTTGACGTCGTAACGGAAGGCATTCGCAACGGCCCCCAGCAGTTCTTCCCGCGTTCTTGCCTTGGAAATCCCGACGCTGGAACCGAGATTTGCCGGTTTGACAAAGCAAGGGTACCCCAGCTTCTCTTCCATGCCCTGGAGGAGGACATGACTGCTGCGTTCCCATTCGGCAGCGGTGAAGTAACAGTACTTACACTGCTCGAGCCCCGCCTCGGCGAACAGCTTCTTCATGATGACTTTGTCCATCCCCGCCGCCGAAGCGAGCACGCCGGCTCCAACATAAGGAAGGTTCGCCATCTCGAACAATCCCTGGATCGTACCGTCTTCCCCGTTGGTTCCGTGCAGCAGCGGAAAAGCGACGTCGATCGCCGGCTTCCCCTCGGCCAGCCCGCTAAACAATAAATTGATCGCTTCCGCCGTACCCCCGGCGGCCCGCTCCAGCTTCAGCTCTTCGAGCGCGGCAAAAGGAGCGTCCAGCTTGCCGCCGACTCTCCACTCGCCCCGCTTCGTAATATAAAAAGGAAGCAATTCGTATTTCGCGTAATCAAACGCTTTGGAAACCGCGAACGCCGTTTGCAGCGAAACTTCATGCTCCCCCGATTTTCCGCCGTAAATCAGCCCTACGGTCAATTTTTCCTGTCCCATGTGCAACCTCTTTTCAAATATGGTAAGGGTCGTTTACCTCACCCCTTAGTATGGTCAGAACCTGTCGGCAATATGGAAAAAACGATAAACGGTATTCTCGGTCCAGGCGTAGGAATCCCGATAATCCCAATACCTGTGCTTGCTTGGCACGGTGTGGGCGTTCACCAGCGGCATTCCCCCCGCGTCAAAGGCGGTGACGATAGTGCTGTGCTGATAAGCTCCGTCGCCGTCCCAATCGTAAATGATCACGTCGCCAAGCTGGAGCTGCTCCGGCCTGCTTACGAGCTCCGCCCGAAGTCCGGCGTCGCTGTGCGTCAAATAACGTTCCAGGGCATTGGCCACCGACCAGCTGTAGCTCCAGGCCTCCCGGCCCCCGAGATATCCCTTGTACCACCAGCCCGATTCTCTTTTTCCAGTATAGTTTATCGGGGCTCCCCCTGCAAAGAGGCACTGGGAGATGTAATTGGTGCAATCGACTTCGAACGCGGCAAATTCGGGGTTAAAACCGTCCCACCAGCGATCCGCATACAAAACTGCGTCCTCGCGCCGATAGGGATTGCTCCGAAGCCCTCCGCCGCCAAGGATGTCCCGGTTCAAAAAAGGCCTCGGCGAACGGCCCGCCTCCCCCTGCTGCCGGTAGTTCCTCCCCTCTTCCGCACCGGGTAAAACCGGAGGCGCGCTCCTTTCGGGTACGGGTTGAAAGACCCGCGTAACGCTCCAGCTCTCCCCTTCCCGCTGCAAGGTTAGCCGCTGTTTGACGATCCGTTCCTCCTGATGGCGGGCGCCGCCTTTTTCGTAATCCATTTTACGGGCCAGGAGCAGCTCGACTTCCATCTCCCCCTCACGGCGCTCGATTTCGCGAAGCAGCCGGGCCCGGGTTTCGCACCGGAGCGGCACGGCGCCGCGAGCCCGGTACCATTCGTCCAATTTTCGCTTCTGCTCCCCGCGGCGGAGCAAATAATCCAGGTCCGTAATCAAGGTGTGATCCGCCCGCATCCGGTAATCCACCTCATCCTGGTTGCTTTGATTCACATAAAGGGACAATGTTTTTTTCCAATCCTCCGCCATGGTCCGGTCTCCTCCTCGGATCTATTGCTATCAAAATACAGACTCCCTTGTCCTGCTTCCATTTCCCTGCGGATTTCCCACTACGGAAAGTATATGACCCCCGGGGGCCGAGTATGTGCTGAAAGCCTATACACGCGCACCGCTGCGCCAAATCGGCAGCTTGAATGGGAACAAAAAGTTCTTTACTCGTCGGCAGGAGGACGGTATACTTAATGTAGTGAGTTTTTGAAATTGTGTTTCATCTAGTGAAACAAGGAGGTCCAACCATGCCAAAGAATGATTTTTTCTCCAGCAGCCGGACGCTTGAAGTCGGCGGCAAGAGCTACCGCTATTATGACCTGCAAGCGTTGGAGCAGCAAGGACTCGGAAAGATCGGCAAACTGCCGTTTTCCATTAAAGTGCTGCTTGAGGCTGCCGTCCGTCAGTTTGACGGAAGAGCCATCACGGAAGAACATGTTAAGCAAATCGCCGGCTGGAGCGAAGGCCGAGATGAGAATAAGGAGATTCCGTTCATTCCCGCGCGTATCGTCCTGCAGGACTTCACGGGGGTTCCGGTCGTCGTCGATCTTGCCGCCATGCGCGACACCGTGAAGAAAGCCGGCGGGGATCCGAAACAGATCAACCCGCTCGTTCCCGTAGACCTGGTCATCGACCACTCGGTGATGGTCGACGCTTTCGGTACGCCGGAAGCGCTGGAATACAATATGAACGTTGAATTCGAACGCAATGAGGAACGCTACCGGTTTTTGCGCTGGGCGCAAACCGCGTTCAACAACTTCCGCGCCGTTCCGCCGGCAACCGGGATCGTACACCAGGTTAACCTGGAGTATCTCGCTTCCGTTGCCGCAACCAAGACGGTCGACGGTGAAACGGTCGTCTTCCCGGACTCTCTCGTCGGAACGGATTCCCATACGACGATGATCAACGGCCTCGGCGTCGTCGGCTGGGGGGTCGGCGGTATCGAAGCCGAAGCGGGCATGCTGGGACAGCCGCTGTATTTCGTTACGCCGGAAGTTATCGGCTTCAAGCTGACCGGCAGCCTGACGGAAGGCGCTACGGCGACCGACCTCGCCCTTACCGTTACACAAATGCTGCGCAAGAAGGGCGTTGTCGGCAAGTTCGTCGAATTCTACGGGCCGGGGCTGGCCAACATCAGCCTGGCGGACCGCGCAACGGTAGCCAACATGGCCCCGGAATACGGCGCGACGATCGGTTATTTCCCCGTCGATCAGGAAACGCTGGCTTACCTGCGCAGCACGGGCCGCTCCGAGGAACAAATCGCGCTGGTTGAAGCTTATTACAAAGCGCAGGGCATGTTCCGCACGAGCGAAACCGAAGATCCGGAATTCAGCGATCTCATCGAGCTGGATCTGGCCTCCGTCGTACCAAGCTTGGCTGGACCGAAGCGGCCGCAGGACCGGATTGAGCTGACCGAGATGAAGGACAGCTTCAACAGCATCATCCGGACGCCGGTGGACAAGGGCGGATACGGACTGAGCGACGAGAAGATCGAGCAGAAAGTGCCCGTGAAGCATCCGAACGGCGAGACCAGCGTGCTGTCGACGGGCGCCGTTGTTATTGCGGCGATTACGAGCTGTACGAACACCTCGAACCCGAGCGTTATGCTGGGAGCCGGCCTGCTGGCGAAAAAAGCCGTGGAACGCGGTCTCAAGAAGCCGGGCTACGTCAAGAGCAGCTTGACGCCGGGCTCCCTGGTCGTTACCGAATACCTGGCGAAAGCCGGGCTCATCGAGCCGCTGGAAGCGCTCGGGTTCCACGTCGCCGGCTACGGCTGCGCCACCTGTATCGGCAACTCGGGTCCGCTGCCGGACGAAGTCAGCGCGGCCATCGCCGAAAACGATATGACCGTGGCGGCCGTCCTGTCCGGGAACCGCAACTTTGAAGGCCGCGTTCATGCGCAGGTCAAAGCGAACTATCTCGCTTCGCCGCCGCTCGTTGTGGCCTACGCCCTGGCCGGTACGGTCAATATCGACCTGCAAAACGATCCGCTGGGCTATGACCAGAACGATCAGCCGGTATATCTGAAGGACATCTGGCCTTCTTCCGCGGAAATCAAGGAAGCGATCGGCCTGTCCGTCAGCCCGGAAATGTTCCGCGCCAAATACGAGAACGTATTTACGCAGAACGAGCGCTGGAACGCCATTCCGGTACCGGAAGGCGAACTGTACGAATGGGACGGGAAATCAACGTACATTCAGAATCCGCCATTCTTTGAGAAGCTCGGAGACGGCCTGCAGGATATCGCCGATATCCGCAGCGCTCGCGTGCTGGCCTTGCTCGGCGATTCCGTCACGACGGACCATATCTCGCCGGCAGGCAACATCTCGCCGACCAGTCCGGCCGGCATCTACCTGAGCGACCGCGGCGTCGCCCGCAAGGACTTCAACTCCTACGGCTCGCGCCGGGGGAACCATGAAGTCATGATGCGCGGCACGTTCGCCAACATCCGGATCCGCAACCAGGTGGCTCCGGGAACGGAAGGCGGCGTGACGAAGCATCTGCCGACGGACAGCGTTATGTCCATCTACGACGCTTCGATGAACTATCAAGCCGACGGACAGAACCTGGTCGTAATCGCCGGCAAAGAATACGGCACCGGCAGCTCCCGCGACTGGGCGGCCAAAGGCACCTATCTGCTCGGCGTCAAAGCCGTCATCGCCGAAAGCTTCGAGCGGATTCACCGCAGCAACCTGGTCGGCATGGGCGTTCTGCCGCTGCAGTTCCAGGAAGGCCACGGCTGGAAGACCCTCGGTATCGACGGAACCGAAGTGTTCGATATCGTCGGCCTCAGCAATGAAGTGAAGCCGGGGCAGCAGCTCACCGTCATCGCTACGCGCCAGGACGGCACGCAGTTCGAGTTCCCGGTCACCGCGCGTCTGGATAGCATGGTCGACGTGGACTACTACCATAACGGCGGCATTCTGCAAACCGTATTGCGCCAGATGATTCAAGGGAATAACTAAGCCGCGGTTCTGCGGTTCGCACCGCCCCTGAATTCTCTTTGTAACCTGAAAAGGCTGCCCTAAGGGCAGCCTTTTCTTTTACTTTAAAGAGCCTATGTGTACATGACAGGATGTCATACGGCGTCTCCCACCAGCATATCCCGACCTCCATCAGCATTGAATTCTCGACATGATCGAGGACTACTCATGGACGTTAAATGTCTTTTAATGTTTAGGCGTAATCCACCGGAATTGCTCCACCGACAATCCGAACTGGCGCAGCGTTTTAATGCTTACATGAAGACGGTCGAATACGATCTCACTGTTGCTCTCGTTAAGCGTATATTTTTTTCCGCCGACATCAAATTGAAATCCGGATGACTTCTCCTTCTCTACCTTTCCCCCCAAGGCCTCCGCTAGCGGAGTCAACGGAAGCCATGTGTTGTTATTCACGTCGGTGTAACCATAAGGGAGCAAAATGGTGCGGCCATCCACCGTTATGCTCGCTTCATAAACCGTTTCTTCTTGTACCTCAATAGCCGGAATCTCCGCGGGATCGATATTCGGTTCACGTTTTGCCGGGACGACCGTCTTCGTCACAGGAAGAGGTTCCGTATTCTTGTAAAACGATTCGATTTCCGCTTGCCCCGCCTTGTGTACTCGTCGGTCGGCCAAATTCAAGACATAGGATTTTCGTGTAGGCTCGTTATAGGAAATAAGCAGCCGGTTTCCTTTGGCGTCGTAAGCCTCCATCTTGGCCAAGGCAACCCGCTCCACCTTGTCCGTAGCCGGATTGAGGATCACGATTTCGCTTTGCTTCTCCGATTCACTGTACCATTGCACCAACAACCGGTTATCGGGAAGCCATAGGTACCACATGGACTTCGAGGTTTCATGCCATTTTCGCGACTCTCCGGTTTGCATATTTTTAATATAAAGCGTGTAGTTATTTCTTAGCTGGCTGCTGAGGTAGGACTTTTCCAAAGAAATACCGTACTTGCCGTCCGGGGAAGATTCGTATACACGCTGACGGGTCACCCGATCGGTAGAAGGGTCATAGAAATTCGTTATCAAGCCCTTTTGCACCTGATTTTGTCCCAAATACAACCTGCCGGATCGCTCATCGGGAAAAATATCCACGTACTTTTCAGGCAAAGCGCGCCAGCTTCCTTCCTTATCAACAAACAGTACCCGGCCTTCCATCGAACCGTTTCTCCAGGTTCTAGCGTTATAGTAGTCCCGTCCCGTTTGTTTATCGGTAAAGACCGGCTCAATCTGCCAGCCTTCATCGGACGCCGCGGAAGCGGAAACCGTAAATAAGCTGGCGGCCGAGGACAGGACCAGCCCAAACAGTAGCAAACATTTTAAATACAGTTTGTTTTGCATTGACTCTCATCCCTTACTTTCCCCTGAGAATTTTTTACAGTCTACTTCCTATAGACGGATTTCACCAGGGGAAAGTTTCAAAACGAGCCATGAAACCAAAAATCTAACGGACGCTATAGCCGCTATATCGGCAAAAAGCGCTCTTTCCGCAATCTAACGGACGTATTAGCGCCTATTCCCCTCCATTTCCATCAAAATGGTCGATGATCGCTTAAATAGCGGCTGCTATTTCCGTTAGATTTTAAAACCGGCCTTTTGTGCGGGAATAGCGGCTATTATTTCCCTTAGACATGATCCTCGGGCCGCTTAAGCCTTGCTATTAATTTTCACAAATAAAGCTCCCTCATGCACCAGGCTCCGCAACGGCCACCCAATGCCCGGGAACGATCTCCTGCAAGCGGGCACGCTCCACCTTGTAGAGGTCTTCTCCCGAGAACTCCCGCAGAGGGTCTCTTCTCTTCAGAGCCTCGGATTTAGGGTCGGGAAGGGGGATGGCCGAAAGCAGCGACTTCGTATAAGCATGCAGCGGATTGGAGTACAGCTCCTCGCTCTCCGCCAGCTCCACGATTCTCCCCCGGTACATCACGGCAACGCGATCACTGATATGCTTGACCATGGACAGATCGTGTGCGATGAACAAATACGTCAGCCCGAGCCGCCGCTGAAGCTCCTCCAGCAGTTGTACGATCTGCGACTGAATCGAAACGTCGAGCGCGGAGAGGGGTTCATCGCAGACAATAAACTTGGGATTCACAGCCAGCGCCCGGGCAATCCCAATCCTTTGCCTCTGTCCCCCGGAGAATTCGTGGGGATAGCGTTCCGCACTGGAAGGATTCAGACCGACCTGATCCAGAAGCTCCTCCACCCGCTTTCTCCGTTCTGCCCGGCTCCCGGCCAGCTTATGTACGTCCAGCGCCTCCCCGATAATGTCCAATACCTTAAGACGAGGATTCAAAGAAGCGTACGGATCCTGAAAAATAATCTGCATATCGCGCCGCAGCGTCTTCATCTCCGCCCGCGTCATCCGGTTTATCGCCATTCCGCGGTAAAGGATCTCCCCGCCCGTCGGCTGGTGAAGGCGGAGGATGGCGCGCCCGGTCGTGGATTTACCGCTGCCGGACTCACCCACCACCCCCAACGTTTCCCCCTCTCGGATGGAGAAACTGATATCGTCGACCGCCTTCAGCACCCTGCCGCGCCCAAGATCGAAATACTGCTTGAGCGATTTCACCTCGATCAGCGGTACGTCCGGCTCCGCGTTTTCCCGGCGGATCGGGGCGGGTTTCGCCTTCTTCGGCTCATTCAGGCGGGGCAAAGCATGGAGCAGCTTCCGGGTGTACGGATGGGACGGATGCTCAAAAATGCGCTCCGTTGTTCCCGTCTCGACCACCACCCCCTCCTTCATGACCACGACGCGGTCGCACATCCCGGCGACCACCCCGAAGTCATGCGTAATCAGGATGATCGAGGTACCCAAACGCTGCTGCATGTTCTTCATCAGGTCGAGGATTTGCGCTTGGATCGTCACATCGAGGGCCGTGGTCGGCTCGTCCGCGATCAGCAATGCCGGGCGGCAGGCCAGGGCGATCGCAATCATGACGCGCTGGCGCATCCCCCCGGAGAATTCATGGGGATATTGATCAAACCTCGTCTCACTGTCCCCGATTCCCACCCAATTCAGCATTTCGAGCGCCTGTTGTCTGGCTTCTTTCGCCGACAGATTCCGGTGTTTTATCAAGCTTTCGGAAATCTGTTCACCGATTTTCATCGTCGGATTCAACGAAGTCATCGGATCCTGGAAGATCATGCCCATATCCCGTCCCCGGATGCTCTCCATCTCTTTTTCCGAGTACTCGGCCAAATTTTTCCCCATAAACAGAATCTGTCCCTCTTTAATTTCCGAATTTGCGGAGGATAACAACCGCATAATCGCCCGGGCGGTCACGCTCTTGCCGCTCCCGGATTCGCCCACGATCCCCAACGTCTCTCCCTTCCCCACTTCAAAGCTGACGCCCCGGACGGCTTCCGTTTCTTGATGCCGGTTTCGGAAGGATACGGATAACCCTCGAACTTGCAATAACGGTTCCATGGTCACACCTGCCAATTCTACAATTCTATAATTTTGAAGCAAATTTAGTAATTGACATAAAAAACACCCTAAAATAATATATACTATATCGATCGGAATAATGCAATTATTGACAAATGAGGAGGCCTGTAAGCCTTGGAAATCGCGAAAGAACCCCAAATTCCCATTCGAAAAAATTCCAGGTTATCGCGCCGTGCCGGCACCGCCTTCAAAAAAATGACCCTGACTCCCGCGTCCAAATACCTGTTGCTGGTGCTGGGCGCTCCGGTTGCTCTTTATGTGCTCGGCTTATTCTTATACCGCAGGCGCCGTGATCCCTATAATGCGCTGCGAAAAGAGACCGAAAACGAGCTGCTTGCCTTGGGGCTCAAAGCCAAACTTAAAGCGGAGGCCGTCGATCAACTGGAACGGAAACATCGTTTCTTCGGACGGACGGTCAGCCGGGATCGGACGATGCGGGAAGCCGAGAAGATTTCCCATGAGCTGTTTCTCCAACAGGTCCGGGAAGAAACCGAAGCTAGGCTTGCGAGGAAGAACCTGACGCGAGAGGGTTATTTTCACACTTTTCAAAGCCTGTTGAATAACCCGGTATTTCTGGTCCTTACGTTAATTCCCGGGATTCTGATGTACATATGGATCTTTTTGCACAGTCAGCCTTATCTCAAATTCGTATTTGACCGATTGGTTATGAGCCTGTTCGTCATCTTGGGGGTTTCGGTACTGGTGTTTACCCTGCTTCACCTTTCGCCCATGAACCCCGCCGCGAACATTCTCGGAGAGACGGCCACGGAGGAACAAATCCGGCATTTCAACGAAATATACGGTCTCGATCAATCGTACCTTGCCCAACTTTGGAACACCTTGAAGGGTATCGTTACCTTCGATCTGGGCAAATCGTTCTCGGGCAACGAGCAGGTCACGGCGACCATCGCGCGCAAGTTTCCCGTTACGCTTACGCTGACGCTTATTTCGCTGGTCTTCGCCGTATTGATCGCCGTACCCGCCGGGATCCTGGCGGCGGCCAAACGAAATTCCTTCTGGGACTACTCCTTCATGTTTATCGCGTTGATCGGCTTATCGATCCCGAATTTCTGGCAGGGGCTCATCTTTATTTTGAATTTCTCGATCAAGCTCGATTGGCTCCCGGCCACCTTCAATCCGCAAAACGCGCTGTCTTATATCATGCCGACCATCGTGCTTGGAACGGGGCTCACCGCCGCGGTCGCCCGCATGACCCGCTCCTCCATGCTTGAGGTCATTCATGAGGACTATATTCTTACGGCCAAGGCTAAGGGTCTCGGCAGGCGGCAAGTTCTGTTAAAACATGCGGCACGCAATGGCGTCATCCCCGTCGTCACCGTGATCGGCCTGCAGTTCGGGGGGATGCTGGGCGGCTCGGCCGTGACGGAAAAAGTATTCAATATCAGCGGGATCGGCAGCTATATCGTGGACAAACAGTTCATCCCCGATATTCCCAGTATTTTGGGCGGCGTGATATACACGGCCATTACGATTTCACTGGTCAATGTCATCGTCGATATCTTGTACGCCTTTACCGATCCGCGTATCCGAACCAAGATGAAACAACAGTAAAGCAGGTGAAACCATGACCAATACAAGCTTGAAACTATCTCCGGAGTACAGGGATGCGGTCTTCTCCGGCATAGCGTCCTTGATCTTGACGGGGATACTGCTGGCAAACAGCTATGATGTTTCGAACCGGAGCCTTAAATTGCCGGGACTTATCCTATCCTTGGCCTACTTGTTCTTCACTGCGCTTCAGGCTGTCATCATTTTGTGCATCCGAAGGGATCTTCTGCGGCGGGGGAGCCTGCGTCGATCGACGCGAGCGCTCGGGTTTATTCAGCTGATCAGCCTGCTCGGGGGGAATTTGTTTACCGCCGTAACGGCCTTTCATTTGGTGAAGGAGCGCAAAAACACGGAATACACGCTGGCCGTCTATTCCTTTTTGACCGGCTTGTTCGTGATCGCGATCTCCGCCCTGAACCTGTTTAAGCCCTACGTATCGGACACCTTTCTTCCCGCCATGATCGGCTTGGTCGCGGTGTCCCTGGTTCACTTCGCGTCTCTGCTGATCGTCGCCAAGTACGCCGGCGGCGAGCAATCGCCCGCGTGGCTTGTATGGCCCGCCGGCCTGCTCATGCTGAGCTCCCTGACGGGCAATTTGTTCGCTCTTCTGCTCGGGGTGCAGCTCCTGCTTCGAGTCCGCAACGCCGGAGGCTTTTCACGGGGCAAATGGGAGGAAATCTGGGAAAAGCTCGTCGCCAATTCAACCGCGATGCTCGGCATGTTCTTCATCGTATTTCTGTTCTCCCTGTCGATTTGCAGCTATTTTACGTTTGACTACGCCATGGCGACGGAGAACAATTACGCCGCGATACTGCAGCATCCGAGTTTGACTTACCCGCTCGGGACGGATAATTTCGGCCGGTGTCTCTTCTCCCGGATTGTATTCGGAGCGAGGATCTCCTTGATCGTCGGCCTGATTTCCACCGCCATCCCCGTCGTGGTCGGCGGGATTTTAGGGGCCGTCTCCGGGTATTACGGGCGGCATACGGACAATATCATCATGCGCTGTCTGGATGTGCTGTACTCTATTCCGGGCATTCTGCTCGCCATTGCGATTATCGCCGCTTTTGGAGCCAACACGGTCAACCTGATTCTGGCCCTGAGCATCGGCTCGATTCCGACCTATGCCAGGACGATGCGCGCCAACGTCATGCTCGTCTCCACTCTGGAATATGTCGAAGCGGCGAGGGCTCTGGGCACCGGCGACCGGGTGATCATCTTTAAGCATATCGTTCCCAACTCCCTCGCCCCCATGATCGTCAAGGCTACCCTGACCATCGGGTCCGCCGTCATTTCAACCAGCAGTCTCAGCTTTCTGGGGCTCGGCGTTGAACCGCATATTCCGGAATGGGGCCACATTCTGAAACTCGGCAGCACTTATCTGGAGTCCCACTCCTATCTGGCGGTTTATCCCGGGCTGGCGATCATCGGCCTGGTTCTGGCCTTCAACTTTTTCGGAGACGGCCTAAGGGACGCACTGGATCCAAAACTCGGCTGAAGCCGGGTTATCGACATCGACCGCCTAGTTTAACTTGATTTAGCTCGATCCGTCCGGATGCTTTTCATTTTTCCCCATGAAAAATGAATTCATATAAAAATTAGAAGTGTGAGGAGGAACCACCGCTTATGAAGAAAAATCTGATGTTAGCCTTATTGATGACCGTCGCCCTGATCGCCGGCGGATGCTCGGTCCAAACCAAGTCCGATGTCGCAAACAAACCGAAAGACGCGGAAACGGAGGCGGTCACCGACTCGTCCCCCGTTGACATTGAGCTGCTGGGCATGAGCTCCAATGAATCGGATCTGAATATCATCCGGGATCAGTTAACCAAAAACGGATTTAACGTCAAACTCAACATTCAGCCGGACTACGGCAGTTATAAGGCTCAGCAGGACGCCGGAAATTTCGATATCGCCCATTCGAGCTGGACGACGGTAACGGGGAATCCCGATTACGCGGTCAGATCCCTGTTCAAAACCGGGGGGGACTACAGCATTTTATCCGATCCCGAAATCGATAAGCTAATTGACAAGGCCGCAACGGAAACGCCCGAACAGTACAAAGAGACCTATAAGCAGTTGGAACAGCGCCTCGTGTTCGATAAAGCTTATATCGCACCGCTCTACATTTCCTTGAAAAGCCAAGCCGTGAACAAGGACATTTTGAATCCCGATACCGTCCGACTGTCCAAATCGCGGGCGTTGGCTTGGGAGAGCATCGATTTTAACGATACGTCCAAACGGGATAAGGACCCTCTCATCCTGACCCAATCGGCCTCGGTCTTGACGTCCCTCGATCCGATCAAGGGGAACGACGGGTCGATCAATCAGTTGAACACCAACATGTACGTCAGGTTAATCAACCTGACCGATGACGACAAGATCACTTCGGACGGATCACTGTCCCATAATTACAGCATCGCCGAGGGGAATTCGGAGTACTATTTTCTCCTGCGGGACGATATCAACTTCGCCAAGATCGAAAATAAAAAGGCCGTCGACACCGGCGAACGGGTAGGAGCGGACGATGTGATCTTCTCCCTCAACCGGGCCAAGGACAAAAATTCCGTACCGGATCACCGCACGTACAGTTTGCATGAACACATTAAAACCGTGGAGCTGGTCACGGACCCGGCGGCTTTGGAAGCCATCAAGCCGGCCGGGGGCGGCGGAACCGTCAAAGAAGCGCTGGAAGCCGGGCTGGAAACGAAGATCAAGCAGCTCGTCGCCGACAAACGGGAGGCCGATAACAAAGCCGGGAAATACCAGGTGATCAAATTGACGACCACCGAGCCGTTCCCGCAGGTGCTGAACTATCTGGCCCACCAGTCCGCCGGAATCGTGTCGAAGAAACAGGTGGAGAGCATCAACACCTACGATGTGGCCACGTTTGACGTGAACAAAGATATCCCTTACGGAGATCAGAATACCGTCACGGAGGGAAGCCAGTACAACAATACGCTGTACGCAAGCGGCCCTTATATTCTGTCCTACAAGAACGATTATGAAGGCGTGTTTTACAAAAATCCCGGATACAGAAAAGGGAGCGATTACGCACCGAAAATTTCGACGGTGAAAGTCCGCTTTATCGCGGAGGCCGACAGCGCTTTGTCCGCGTTACGGAGCAGCGAAATCCATCTTTACTACGGTGTGCCGGAAACCAAGTATGATCTGGTCAAGGGCGACAGCAAGCTCAAACTGCAAACCATAGAAAGCAACGGTGTCAGCTACCTGCTCTTTAACACTGGGAACCGCGAGGTTGCCAAAAGCGAGGATTTGCGAAAAGCGGTGCTGTATTCCATTAATCAAGACGAAATTTTGGCCTTCTACAACGGCAATAAAATCAAGGCCGTATCGACCGTCAGCCCGCTCGTGAAAACCGGAAACGAAGTGACCGCCGATCCGGCGAAAGTGAAAGAGTTCCTGGGCAAATATAAAGCGGGCAAGTAACGCAAAAGACTGCTCCTCCATCCTCGTTGGTGGAAGAGCAGTCTTTACTGTTTTTTTAAGAAAACCTTAGATCCTGTCGACTTTGAACGCCGGCGCGGCCTCGGTGACGAAGCCCTCCCGCGAAAATGGGCCGTCCTGTCCCAGTTCCAAAACAGCGACGAGGCGCTCTTTTTCCCCAACACCGTAATCCCGGCTTAATTGCGAATCATAGAACCATTCGCGCATCGTCCATTGGACGCCGAACCCTTTCTCCGCGGCGAGCAGCACGAAGTTTTGAACCAGGCAGCACACGGCGGCGAAGTCCTCTTTCCGTTTATGCGGGTCCGCGTCCTCCTTCATGACGACAAGCAGATACGCGGAGGCCGGATTCTGCAATTCGCCATGGAGTCTTCCGGGTTTGCGGTCCGCATAGATAAATCGCCAGGGCTCCCGAAGCCCGTCATTAGGGGCCCAGACTGCATCGTTCAGCAGTTCCAGCACCCGATCCCGGGAAATGGCTTCAAGCTCATTAATTCGCTTCGGCGCCGATAATGGAAACCAATTCATTGCCACCCTCCTTCGCCCTATGCAGGGCATGCTGTTCAACCTTCAAATACGGACCATTTTTGTTCGGCAGGCGTGCGGGGCCGGGCTTTGGGGGCCTTGTCGAAATAGCCGATGTGCAGAATCCCCGCTACCCGCTCATGTTCCCCGAGGCCGATCCTGCGAAAGAAAGTCTCATTATGAAGCATCGGCTCCGTATCCCAAAGCATGCCCAGGCGTTTCTCCCAGCCCAGCAATTGTAAGGTCTGCATCAATCCGCAAACCGCGGCGTAATTGCGCTCGCTGCCGATTCTGTCGGCGGGATCGATCCGGTAGATCACGACCAAATGGGCGGGAATGGAAACGAATCTTTTTTTCAGGCTCTCCTTCAACCGGGCGGGCAGCAGTCTCCCCCAACCGTTCCCTGTCATCTGCTCCAGCAGCGCGTCGACGAGCCGCTGATTTGACCCCGGATTATCGGCGAGCAGGCATCTCCAGGTTACCGGAACACCCAACGGGTTCCATCGAGCCGCCGTTTCCAGCAGTTCCAGGATCAAATCGCCGGATACCGGTTCGCTATTAAACTTCCGAATACTTCTCCGTTCCCGAATCAGTCGGGAGATGCTTGCGGTACCGGAACTTTCCCGTTCTTCCGTCATGGGTTCGCCCCCTCCTCCATCCTTTGCTCCAATTCCATGCTGTAATCCAGCAAAAAATGCTGTATAGTTCGCAATTCTTCCTCGGAATACTGGTCCAAAAAGCGAAAAAACCGCTCTTTCTCCTCTTCATGCAGCCGCAGGTGCAAACGAAAAATTTCCTTCCCGGCCGGAGTAATGCGAAAATAGCTCTCCTTCTTGTTGTCATTCAGTTGGGTTCGTGTCACCCAACCCACTTCCAGCAGCTTGCCCGTTATTTTAGTGATGCTCGCTTTCGACAGCTCCATCATCTCCGCAATCGCCGTGCTGTTGATCGGCTCGTGGCGTCCAATGCAATCCAGGACATGAACGGCGGTGAGATTGAGATCAAATCCCTTGATGTTTTCCAGTTGGCAAAGCTTTTGGAAATGGACGATTTCCGTTCCGGACAAGCGTTCATGCTGATGAACGAACTTCAAATAACCTTCATGGAGCTGTGATTTAATCCTTACGTTTGGACCCACAGATATGTTCTCCTTTCAAATCGACATAAAATAATTTACTAGTAAACATGATTAAAACAAGAAAATCCTCTATTTATTAACGTTTATAATTTACGTGTAAACAATATTACCTTATTTGATGGGGTACTTCAACTCTTCCGCTTTACTTCTACATATCTATCTGTTATATTATTTGTATAACAGTTATAACAATGAAACGAAAGAAGGAGGAGCCTCTTGATCATTGAGCTTGATTTACAGTCGGAGATCCCCATTTACACCCAACTGGTGAATCGGATCATCGAAGGAATCGCCAGCGGCCGGCTTCTGCCGGGAGAACCGCTGCCGTCCGTTCGGAACCTGGCCTCCGATATCGGGATCAATCTCCACACCGTCAATAAAGCCTACACCTTGCTTAAGCAGGACGGCTATATCCAGGTCCACCGCCAGCGCGGTGTAGTCGTTCATCCCGACGGCATGCCTCCGGTCACGCCGGAATTTGCGGAGAAACAGCAAAGCACCTTGCGGCCTATCGTCGCCGAAGCGATCTGCCGCGGGATGAAGCTGGATGACCTGCTTCTGCTCGTCAGCACGTTATATCATGAAATCAAACAACCCGATGAGGTGAATTAACTATGCAAACTCTGTCCGTCATCCTGCTCGTACTTATGCTGCTGCCGGTTGTGCTCTCGCTCTCGTTCATGCCTTATTTGACCCGAGAGACGATCAGCTTTGGCGTTACCGTCAGCGAAGAAACCTACCGCAGCGAACCGCTGCGCCGGATGCGTCGGTCTTATGCTGCGGTCAGTCTCATCCTGCACGGCATCCTGCTTATCGCGGGTCTCGTCATCCTGCTGCAGCCGGGAGGAGCCGCAGCCCAAGGCACGGTATTTGCGGTTGGAATCGGCCTTATGGTGGCGATTTCGATCGTGCTCAACCTCGTTTTTCACCTGAACATGAAGAAACGCCAACCGTCACTGCCTTCGGCTCCGGCTGAAAAAAGCAAAATCATCATCGATACCGAATTCCGCCGGAACAAACTGATCTGGTCCAACACCTGGTTTCTCGTTCATGCCGCGATTATTGCGGGAAGCGTCCTGCTCACGCTGGCCAATTACGATGCCATTCCCGATCAAATCGCCATGAAATTCGATTTTGCGGGAAATGTGACCCGGTTTGCCGATAAATCGGTGCAGACCGTCCTTTTTCCAAACTTTATGCAAGTGGTTATGACGCTTCTGTTTCTGTTCATTAATTGGAGTATTCACCACAGTAAGCAGCAAACTTATGCCGGGGATCCCGAGCGGTCCGTACGCCAAAGCACGCTGTTTCGCCGCAGCTGGTCGCTGTACACCTTGATTTCCGGGCTGGCTATGGTCCTGCTGTTCTCCTTCATTCAGCTTAATATGCTGCATCCGATGGACACGGATCTCATTATGCTGATTAGCTTGGCGGTGCCCGTCTTTGTCGTCCTGTTTGCAGCCGTGCTCTCCTTTGTCACGGGGCAAGGCGGCAGCCGGATCGGCCGCAAACGGGACGCTTCCGCGGTACAACCGGCCAATGACGACCGCTACTGGAAGCTGGGCGGTGTTTACTATAATCCGCAGGACCCTTCCATCTTTGTGGAAAAAAGAATGGGTATCGGCTGGACGCTCAACTTTGCCCATCCGGCCGGCTGGATTATTTTGGGCGGCTTGCTGATCGTCATTGCGGTAGCCGCCCTGATCTCGGGTTAATCCTTTACGGATTCACTTATATAACATTGGATTCATTCTTAAGGAGGAGGAACAATTCATGTCGAAAAAAAATACCTCGGTAAAAACGGCGGCTTCCATCGCGCTGGCGCTTAGTTTGACCCTTCCTGCGGCATCGGCCTTCGCCGACGCTTCGGCCGGGTCTTCCCAGAGCGGGACCGCTCTGGTTCCCGTAAGAGAAACGGCTTCCCGCCTCGGCGCGGCAGTCGATTGGAATCAAGCCGAACAAACCGTAACGGTTACCAAAGGAAGCCATACCCTGATTCTCCGGATCGGCCAGAAGGAGGCCCTGCTTGACGGAAAGCCGCTCGTTTTGCGCGAACCCGTCCGGGTCGTCTCCGGTCAAACCTTGGTCGACGCCGCCTCCCTGGCCGAAGCGTTCCAGGATACGAAGGAAACGACCGAGGGACCGGCCGACGCTTTCATCGCGAAACTCCAAGCCGGCCAAGGGGCCGAAGCCGCCAAGCTGCTCAGTCCCAATCTGGCTCCGGCTTTACCGGCCGAACTCCTGAACCAAGTATGGGGCAGCTATGAAAAATTGTTCGGACCGGTGAAGCCGAACCCATCCCGCTCCGAAAGCTCCAATGCGGTGCATCGCAATGTCGCCTATACCTTCCAGGCGACCATCCCGTTCAGTCTGACCGTCCGTCTGAATGCGGCGGGCCAGGTGGACGACTTCTATGTGGCGGGCGTGACGCCTTCCACCTACCGGAAGCCGGCCTATGACAACGCCGCCCTATACACCGAGCGGGAAGTCAAAGTCGGCGAAGGGGCCATGGCCCTTCCCGGCACATTGACGCTTCCGGCCGGCGGTGAAGGCCCGTTCCCGGCCGTGGTACTGGTGCACGGCTCCGGTCCCCATGACCGTGATTCCACGATGGGCGGAGCCAAGCCTTTCCGCGACCTGGCCGTAGGGCTGGCTGCACAGGGCATCGCCGTCCTCCGGTACGACAAAGTCACCTATGAGCATACCGCCAAGTTGTCAACGGACGCGAAATTTACGCTGAAGCGGGAGAGCGTGGATGACGCCATTTCCGCGGTTAAGCTGCTGAAGAACACCGCAGGTATCGACGCTTCACGCATCTATGTGGCCGGGCACAGCCAAGGAGCGTTTGCGATGCCGATGATCATAGATGCGGACAAGGACGGCAGCATCGCCGGCGCGATCCTGTTGTCCGGGCCAAGCGGCAAGTTCGCCGATCTGCTTGCGCTGCAGCAAAAGGAGCTAGTCTCCCGCGTGAAGCAATCCGGCATGGACGCCGCACCTTACGAACAGCAGGCGGCCCAATACACCGCGATCGCGGATATGGTGAACGACCCGAAATACACGGTCGACAACATGCCCAGCCAATTCCCGCTGCAGCCGGCTTACTGGTGGTTCGAGCAGAAAAACTACGTTCCGGCCGAACTGGCGAAAAAGCAGACCGGCCCGCTGCTGATCCTGCAAGGGGAAAACGACTGGCAAGTTCCGGTCAGCCAACTGGAAGGCTGGAAACAGGCGCTCAAAAACCGCGGCGACGTCGAGTACAAATCCTATCCGAAGGTCAATCACCTGTTGACCGAGTTTGACGGGATTTCCACCGGAGCGGAATATGTTCAACCTAACAATGTAACGAAAGCTATCATCGATGATATGGCGAGCTGGATCAAGAAAACCAAATAGATAGCGAAAAAAATAAACAAGGCTGCCTTACGGTTACGGCGGCCTTGTTTATTTACATAGGTTGAACTATTGATTTGCATATTAGACAGCGGTGTAAAGGGCTCTTTCACACTCTTGATCTGCAACTAAGGGGTGGGTTCGAATTAGCGGGAATCCTTCCCGTTAATTTGGCACGTATGCGGCTGCAGAGGCGAATTAGCTGGAAAACCTCCCGCTAATTCGTCTGAAATGTTGTATATCGGCAAAAAGGCCGCGAAATAGCTGGAGTTTTTCCAGCTAAATCCGATCGAGGGGCCAAAAGCGGTACATTAACGGGATATTTTCCCGTTAATGGTGTAGACTCAGACGCCCAACGCCAATTCTTTAGTTCAACCTAATATAGCAGGTTTTTATGGCAGTTAAGCCTTGAAGCAAACCGCAATCTCCTCAGCCAGAGCCGCCGGGGCCATCACGACGGCCGAGTGGTCCTGACCGGCCATTACGCGATATTCCGCGTTCGCCAGCAGTTCGACGAGCGCTTTGGCAGAACTGTGCAAAAACGAAGGGGATTTTTCACCGCAAAGCACATGAACGGGAACATCCACGCTCCAACGTCCCTTAGGCAAAGGCTGCCCCGATTGAGTATCGCCCATCACCATTCCATCATAAGCCAGCGTATGGGCAAGCTGCTCCATGGCCTTCCAGGAAGGGTCGGCTTTCATATACTCCACAAATTCGCTCGGCACGCCTAACGCCTGTGTTAAAAAATACTCCACCGCCCCGCTCCGATCACCGGCATCCACCAATCGATTCAGGTGCTGCACATAGTCGCTAGGCACCGGGGATCGGCCGTCATCGACAATAAACGGCGGTTCGTATAAACAGACTCCGTCGATCCCCTCCTTCAATCGGCTTGCCGCCTCAAGGGCCAATACGGCGCCTGACGAGCTGCCGAAAAGCAGGGCCGATCCACCCGACTCCGCAATCAATGCCTGAATGTCCTCCACTTCACGTTCAACCGTATAGGAAGCCGCATCCGTACTGGCGCCTCTTCCCCTCCGATCATAGTTGTAAACCGTAAAGTGTTCTCCCAACCGTTCCGCCAGCTGTCCCGCATCCCGGTGATCCGCGGCTGCGGAGGCCACCAGAATAAGAGCCGGTCCTTTCCCTTGCTTGTCATAGGCGATTTGGATACCGTCTTTCGAAATAACATGGTTCATCTTTAAATTCCTCCTTATTTTTACTTTCCGCTAAAATGATCCTCAAGACGGTTTATCGTCTCCTGGTAACCTTCGATCATGCCCATGGCTTCCGCCTTTTCCAGTTCCTCGGCTTTTGAAAATTGCGTAGTTATCGTAAGCCGCGTTCCCCCGGTCTCTTCTTCAAACGTAACGAGGGTAGGCATTTCGCTCCCCTTCACGACATTCCATTCCCGGTCGGTGAAGGAATCGATATAGGCAAGCCGGATCGGCTCGCTTATTTCGCTATATGTAGCCAGACAATAAGCGGTATCCCCGTTTCCGTCCACGGGAGACAGACTATAACGCCATACCCCTCCCGGCCTTACATCCATCTCATAAACCCGGGCAGCGAAGTTGCCGGGGCCCCACCAATGGACGATATGCTCGGGTCTAGTCCAGCCCAGCCAGACCAATTCCCGCTTCACAGGCAAGAAACGTTCGATAATCAGCCTCCTTCGCTTCTTGTCTTTAATGACCACGGTCTTTCTCCTTCTCAAGTACACTTCCTCCTTAAAGGTTGTTAAGCAAAAATCACGCTACTCCTTTCCTTGAATTCCGGTTAAGTAATCCTCCAGATGGTCGAGACGTTCTTCCCACAAGCTGCGATACGAATCGAGCCAAGTGTCCAGCTCCTTAAACGGCTGCGCTTCCAGACTATAAATCCGCTGCTGCGCCTGCCGACGGACACTTACGAGGCCCGCTTCGCTTAAAATCCGCAAATGGCGGGATACCTGAGGCTGGCCCATCTTTAGCTCCTCTACGATGTCGGTAACCGAACACGGGCCGTTCTTCAGCAGTTCTATGATGTTAAAACGGTTAGGCTCGGCAAGAGTCATCAAAGTAAGTTGCATTGTAGAAGTGTTCATAACACAAATATACACTAAAACATATATACATGTAAATATATATACTTGCAAAAAAATATCCCCCTCCGACAGCGCTAACCTTACTATCGAAGCGGGATACCCCAATTCAACTTTCTAAGGAATTTAAGTATGAATCATCATGCCCATCTCCCGGGCCGCCTCGATCAGCACCGGAGCCATCTTCTCCAGCGTTTGGGGGGAAAGGCGGCTGACCGGCCCCGAGACCGACAAAGCGGCCGCGACCCGGCCGTTTCGGTCAAAAATCGGCGCAGCGACCGCAGCCGCTCCAGGTTCGCGCTCCTCGTAGCTGGTCGCATATCCGGCGCGTCGAATCTCCTCCAGTTGGGACATATATGCCTCGCGGTCGACCGCGGTCGGCCAGTCCGGGCTGTCCAGCACGGCCCTCAGAACCGCGTCCTCGGCGTAGGCGACCAGCACCTTGCTGGAGGCGCCGACGAAGAGCGGCAGCCGGGCGCCGACCTGGGCCACCCGGCGGATGGCCTGGTTGCTCTGCACCGCCTGAATCCGCAGCCGGTCCGTGCCGTCCCGCAAGTAAAGGCTGACCGTCTCCCCGAGCCGGTCGCGCAGCTGTTCCATCTGCGGCAGCAGCAAAACCGCCGGGTCGTCATTGTGGGACAAATGCGCGGACAGCTCCCAGATTTTCAATCCGAGCCGGTATTTGTCCGTCGCCGGATTACGGATGACGAAGCCTCGCTCCTCCAACGTCGTGAGCAGCCGGTGCACCGTGCTTTTGTGCAGTCCGATCGCTCCCGCAATCTCGCTTAATCCGAGGTCGCTGTCCTTCGTAAAGCACATTAATATATCAAGCGCCCTCTCTACGGCGCGAACCGTCAATTTACGGTCCTCCATCGGGACCACCCTCCTTACGTTTCACTCCATGAAACACGGTTACATAAATTATAATGAAGCGAATGGGAATCCGTCAACGCGTTCAAAGCCAAATATCCCCGTCGCATTGACACAAAGAAAAACACGACTTACGATATTTTTATGTTATTCGTCCCTATTCGACATTTTCCGATTGTCCGAAAGGACATCGGGTTATGTATTTTATTGAGGTTTTCCATGCATAGAAATAAAAAAACGCGATTCGACGAGGAGGGGAGAACATGAGCCAAAGCAGCCGCGGCGATCTTCCCGTGCAATCGGGATTCAAAGAGAACCCGAAAAAAGAAGCCCCTACGCTCGAACTCAAACCTATCCGGTTAAAGCACGTGATCGTCGCATTGCTCCTGTCGATATTATTTTTCCTGATATTCTGTTTCATTTCCCTTCACGGCTATATCGCCTGGGTGCTTTCGAACCCTACGGTCGCTCCGCTGTATTCGAATCCGAAGCTCTCCAAAAATCTGGACTACGAGGACGTATCCTTCCCAGCGGCCGATGGCAGCCGAATGATGCAGGGATGGTATATTCCCGCCGGCGGCGACTCCGCCAAGACGATCGTGTTCAGCCACGGCTACGGGGCGAACCGGGAAGAAGCCTGGATCCCGATGTATGACCTGGCCCACTACGCGCATAGTCTGAACTTCAATGTACTGATGTTCGACTATGGCTTTGCCGCTCAAAGCAACAGGGAAGTCGCCACGGGAGGCAAAAAAGAAGCCCAGCAGCTGCTCGGCGCGATCCGGTTCGTCAAGCAGCGCGGGAATGAGGAGGTGATCGTCTGGGGCTTCTCCATGGGGGCGGGCACCGCCCTGCAGGCGGCCTTGACCAGCAAAGACATCGACGGCATGATCTTGGACAGTACGTTCCTTCTGGAGCCGGATACGATGTATCATAACATCCGTCAGCATATCGATCTGCCCCGCCACCCTTCGCTGGAGATCATCGGGCTGCTGCTGCCGGTGCTGAACGGCACGAGCCTGCATCAAATTCCGTATACGGACGTCAAGTCGGCGGACTATCCTTTTCCCACGCTGTTTATCCATGGAACCAAGGATGAGAAAGCCCCTTACCCGATTGCGGAAAAATTGGCGGAAAACCAGTCCAATCCCGCTTCCGGCGTATGGATCGTGGAAGGCTCGCATCATGAGCTTATTTTCCGTGAGCATCCGAAAGAATATCTGCGCCTGGTATCCACCTTCCTTAGCCGGGTAAGCCGGGATCAAGACCCGGCCAAAACCGAGCCCGTTACAAAATAGCATAGGCCAAACCTCCCGCGGAATAGACTGGTTACAACGATATTACCGAGGAGGTTTATCCTGATGCTGTTCGTATACGGGCCTTATTTGCCTGTCCGGATTCTCGAAGAGATCCGCTTTTGGAAAGAGCAGGAAAACGAGCACACCGATGTCATCAAAGCCATCATTCCCGGTCTGGAGCCGATGTTCGTCAAGCTGCTGGACGAGTGGAAACAAGTTTTCGCGGCAACCCAGGAAGCGGCGGACCGCCTTCTCCAACATGCCCTGGCCTCCAAAGAGGCGGCATGCGATCCCCGGTTGATCCGGGAAACGGAGCGGATTCTGGAGGTGTCCTTCCGCCAATCCCAAGAATTTATCCGGCAGCTGTACTATCTTCTCGATCAAAGCGCCGCCGCCAAAGCCGCCCCTCTGGCCAAAACGGTGCTGCTGCATATTATCCGCGAATCGGAATATTTCCTCGGCGTATTGGAAACGCTGAACCGCCCGGGACAAATCGCGAGCAGCATGGCCGGCGCTCCGCCGTTCCTCGACCCTTACCGCCAGGGCGAAGCGGACCAGAATCCCGCCGGGTCTTTTTCGGCCGCCGACGCTTCCCCATCGGCGGGCATCAGCTTTTCCTCCCCAACCCCGGCCACTCGCGACGAACCGGCCGACCGCAAAGAGCCGGCGGGAGAAGCGGGTAACGTTGAAGGGACACTGCGCCCGAAGGCCAATCCCGTCCCGATCGGCAAACACACCCTCCCCCCGCTCCCGTACCCGTACAACGCGCTTGAACCTTATATCGATGAAGCCACGATGCGAATCCATCATGACAAACACCACAAAACCTATGTCGACGATCTGAACAAGGCGGAGCTGAAGCTCCAGGAAGCCCGCAAAACCGGCAATTTTGATCTGGTTAAGCATTGGGAACGCGAGCTGGCGTTTAACGGAGCCGGCCACTATCTTCACACGATTTTTTGGGAGACGATGAATCCGCAGGGCGGCGGCCGGCCGGAAGGTCCGCTGCTCGAACAGATCAAACGCGACTTCGGCAGCTATGACGCCTTCCACAAGCAATTCTCCAACGCGGCCGAAAAGGTCGAAGGCGGAGGCTGGGCCATCTTGGTGTGGAGCCCGCGCAGCCACCGCCTGGAGATTCTGACCGCGGAGAAGCACCAGAACCTGTCGCAGTGGGATATCGTCCCCCTTCTTCCGCTGGATGTCTGGGAACACGCCTATTATCTGAAACATCAAAACCGGCGCAAAGACTACATCACCGATTGGTGGAACGTCGTCTACTGGCCCGCTGTGGCGGAACGTTACGAACAGGCCAGAACCTTGATGTGGCCGCCTTATTGAGCCGTGTCGAATTGCCCTTCGGTTTCTGGCAAAAAAGGGTTGTCCCCCACGGCCGTATGCGCCTGGGAACAACCCTTTTTTATAAACGAACTGGAACTACTCTTTGATGAGGGACAGAAATTCCGCTCTGGAAGCGGCATCACTCCGAAATGTACCGCGCACGGCCGAAGTTACCGTTTTGCTGCCCGGCTTCTTCACGCCCCGAGCGCACATGCAAAGATGCTCGCCTTCCACGACGACCATGACCCCTTGCGGCTTCAGCACCTCGTCGATAATGTCGGCGATCTGCGAAGTGATTCGCTCCTGTACCTGCAAACGGCGGGTAACCGCCTCCACCAAGCGGGCCAGCTTGCTGAGCCCGGCGATCTTGCCGCTCGGAATGTATCCAATATGCGCTTTGCCGAAGAAAGGCGCCATATGGTGCTCGCATTGGCTGTAATAGACGATATCCTTGACGATCACGAGCTCTTCATGATTCTCATCGAACGTCACTCCCAGCACATCGCGGGGATCCACCTCATAACCGCCGAAAATCTCCTCGTACATCCGGGTCACCCGGGCCGGTGTTTCCAGCAGCCCCTCCCGTTCGACGTCCTCTCCGATGAGCTTGAGAATCTCGCGGACATGATGTTCAATCTGCTCACGGTTGCTTTCTACCCGGGTATTGACGTAATCTTTAACTCCAGACATTTAGCGCCTCCTCCTTTCCGTCCAGCCGATTTCCAGAATGGCCCGCTTATTTCTTTCTGCGTTTCCCGCCAGCAGGCGGTATTTGGCCTTGATTCTTCATCATTTGCTGGGCACGCTGCATCTGCTTGCTGTTTAAATTATATCCCATCTGTTTCGCCATTTTCTGCAGCATCTCCGGATCGCTTTGCATCTTCGTCAGCTGTCTGCGCAAATAAAAGACTCCGATGAGAAAGCCGCCGACCAAACCGACGATAAGCGTAATAATAGGAATTACGATATCCATATTGTTAGCCACCCCTGTGTCAAAAAATCATGCGTCAAGCCATTCAGCCAGCACACTCAACATATCATAGCATTCAAAACCAGGCTATTCAAGCAAGAACCGCCTCGATAAACACGGTCGTTTCCGTGGCCAGATCCACTTCTTTGACTTCCATCTCATCGCCGGCTCCCCTGACGATCCGGACGGCAGGCCGCCCGGGAAGGCCGCGGTGCTGGCGCACCACAACGCCGGTTTCTTTCGTGGACAGCCGTACCGCGGTGCCGGTCGGATAGACCGAGACAATACGGGTAAACTCCACGAGGACATCCCTGTCCAACAGTTGTTCGGAACAGGCCATCAACTCCTCGCAGGCCTCATGCGGCAGCATCGGCCGCCCTTTCGCGTCCCCGCCGCCGATCAGGTTGTCGTACATATTGGCGGCGGCGACGATTTTGGCAAACAGATGAATCTCTTCCCGCTCCAAGCCTCTCGGAGCCCCCGTCCCGTTCAGGCGTTCATGATGCTGGAGCGCCGTATGGGCGATAAGCAAATTAAACTCGCGCTTTTGCTTTAAAATTTCGTATCCCCGCCAGGTGTGATGATTTTTGGGATCCTCGGGATCGGCGTGATCCGGAAGCGGTTTTCCTTTGCCGATATCATGCAGGAGGGCACCGATCGACAGGTCCTTCAGCTGCCCTTGATTCAGACCGAGGTTAAGCCCGATCATCGCCGAAACCAGACATACGTTCACCGCGTGCAAATATGCCGCATTGTCCGCCGTCCGAATCTCCGTTAACTGAAGCAGGACATCCTTGTGATTCAGAATATCCCGAAGAAGCTGATCCACGGAAGCGCTGATCTTCCGCGGGTTCCAATCTTTGCCCGAACGAACGGCGTGCAGCGTTTCGCTCATATCCTTAAACACCGCTTGTTTCGTCGACTCGCTGAGCACATCCTCGATCTCGATATCCTCAAAGGCGGAATCTTTAATATACAGCATCGTAACGCCGATTCTCTTCAGGGTGTTAATCATGTAAACCGTCAATTGAATTCCCGCGGACAGAAGCACTGTCCCGTTGGCCGAATACACGGTTTTCCCCAACAGTTGACCCGGTTCGATATCCTCCACGCTGATAAATCTCATGTCTTGTCCTCCCAGGCCTAGATCACGATTCCTCCAGTTTGGCGCGAGCGGTTTCCAAACGCTCCAGCACCTCGGGGTCGGTTTCCCTTTCGGCCGCGCGTTTGATCCCCAGCAGCGCCTCTTCCCCGCCAATCCGGCTTAACGCCCAGGCGGCGGTTCCCCGCAGAACCGGTCTCGGATCGTGTATCATTATATCTATTAATTTCGGCACGGAGGAGCTATCTTTGAAGTTCCCGAGCGCAATCACCGCGTTTCGTTGAATCGGCTTCTTCCCCCGCCAGGCGGCGGCGCTGTTGCCGAACCGCTCCTTGAATTCCCGGTTGCTTATATCGAGCAGCGGCAGCAGCAAAGGTTTTGCCGTTTCGGGATCCGGCTGCAGCTCGGGACGGTGGTTCCAGGACATTCCTTTGTTTTTCGGGCATACCACCTGGCAGGTATCGCAGCCGTACAGGCGGTTCCCGATTTTCAACATAAATTCCTCTTCCACAAAACCTTTGGTCTGCGTCAAAAAAGAGATGCACCGCTGCGCATTAAGCACCCCCGGCTCCACCAACGCACCTGTCGGACAAGCGTCCAGACATTTGGTGCAGTCGCCGCAATCCTCCGTTACCGGGGTGTCCGGGCGGAACGGGATATTGGTGATCAGCTCCCCCAAGTAAATCCAGGAGCCGAATTCCGGCGAAATGATCGCGCAGTTTTTGCCATAAAATCCGATTCCCGCGCGTTGGGCCACCGCGCGGTCCGAAAGTGCTCCCGTATCGACCATACTTTCGATCCGCGCATCCGGCACCCGCTCGGCGATGAACGCCTGCAATTTGGCCATCGCCTGCCTCAGGACCTGATGATAATCCTGTCCCCAGGCCGATCTGGCCAGGATTCCCCGGCGTTGCCCCGGCTCCGACTTAGGCGGGTTTTCCATCTTGGACGGATAAGCCACCGCGATCGCAATCAGCGAAGCCGGCTGCTCCAGCGAGAGCTCCGGATAAACACGCTTGTCGATATCCGGTTCCTCAAAACCGGATTCGTATCCTTTTTCGCGCCGGTCCAGCAGGATCGATTTCAGCGACAAAAAAGGGTCTGCCGACGCAAACCCGATCGTATCGATCCCCAGCGATGGCGCGGCCTCCTGAATCTCGCGCTTCAACGCGTCCCAGCGGGCATAACCCGCTCCGGCACCGCCGGCGCTTGTCCCGTTTTCGGTCATCGCCATCTTCAAGCCTCCTTCTGCTTAAATCATGCTGTTCCTTTATTTTGCTTGTCGTCCCGTTATTTCGAGGCCAGCCGCTTGATCGCCTCTCTGGCCAACAGATCGCAATGGTTATTGAGTTCGTTGTCGCTGTGGCCTTTAACCTTGACGTACTCCACCTCATGAATCCCCATGAGCCGCCATAATTCCTGCCACAGCTCCTTATTCTCCACAGGCTGGTTCTTGCTGTTCTTCCAGCCGTTCTTTAGCCAGCCGCGAATCCACCCCTGCTGAAAGCAGTTAACGACATAGGCCGAATCGCTGTACACCTTAACCCGGCAAGGCTCCTTCAATTGGCTGAGCGCCGAAATGACCGCCTGGATTTCCATCCGGTTGTTGGTGGTCATCGGTTCTCCTCCCGACATCTCCTTCCGATGCCCGTTGTATAAGAGAACCGCTCCCCAACCGCCGGGACCGGGGTTGCCCGAACAGGCTCCATCGGTATAAATCATAATCTCTTTCAATCCAACAACCTCCAACATTTCGCGTTTCGAACTATAAACCGCGTATTTTGGTGATGGGCCAGAACACAAACTCCGCCCGGCCGACGATCCAGCTTTTCTTGACGCTCCCGAAATACCGGCTGTCCTTGCTCTCCCCGGCATGACGGTTATCCCCCATTACGAAGTATTCTTCCTCGCCCAAAGTAACGGGAGGCATTCCTTCCCCTTCGATCACCGTATCGGTGTAAGGCTCATTCTGCACCTGTCCGTCAACGTACAGCCGCCGGTCGCGGATTTCTACCGTTTGTCCCGGCACGGCCACGACTCGCTTAACCAAAAATGGTTTTTTGTCCGGGTCGGAACTCGGATCTTTCAGTACAACCACTTCACCGTGCTTGGGATCCGTAAAGCGGTAGACGATCTTATCGACGAAAAGCCGCTCCCGTTCCTCCAGCGTAGGTTCCATCGATTCTCCCCGAACCAGGGACAGGTTAAACACGAATATATTCAAAACCACCATGACCGCAAAAGCGATCAGCACGGTCTTCGTCCAATCCCATAACTCGGCCATCCAGCCCTCCGGAGCTTTTTTATTCTTGGCGGAATACATTCCCTTGCCCGCCTTTGGCCGGTTCGTATCCTGATGGCTAGGTTCCATTGGGCACACCTCAAATTTCATGATAAGCGGGGTTCATCCCCTACATAATAGAAAAGCATATCGCGCACCCTTTTGCAACGGGCGGGAGATATGCTAAATTTCTGCAAAATATGACAGAACGTTATATTCTCTTCTTTATCTGGATCCCGACAGGGAGCTTACCGCAGCAATGCCCAGCTTTTGAAATGCCTCCAGGAATTTACTCGCGCCATAACCCATAGCCTCGTAAAGAGGCGCGATCGCTTTATTGTGAGGATCTCCAGCGATCATGATTTGACGTACGTTGCGTTGTTGGAACTTTTGTTCCATCGCTGTGACGAGATTTTTGCCCACGCCTTGACGGCGGTAGTCCGGATGAACGGCGGTCCGGTAAATGAAGCCCGTATTTTGATCAATCGTGCCGATCAGCGTGCCTACAATTTCCCCATCCACTTCCGCGATCATGATCAATTCCGAATCCCAGGACAACTGTCTGGCAAACGCCCGCTTTGTGTCTTCATAGCAGTCTTCCATTAAAGCCACCTGCAAAAGCTCCATCACCTGATTAACATCACTCAACTGGAAGGAACGAATACGCATGCAATGATCTCCCTTTTCTCTGCATATGATAGATTCATGTAAAAAAAGAGCGGTGCCTTTTTACATCAACCAAATAATTAAAACAAGACAAAAAACGAGAAAATACTGCTTCCTTGTCCATTAAACCATATAAATCTACGAAATACATCAATTTTCTTCTGAAAGCGCTTTATATGAAGCGTTTACATTGATTTATTAATAATATATTTCTAGTAATGGAAATGAAAATGCTATTAATGTAATTGTATACCAGTTGTGAAAATGTTGTTTTCAATTTTACAATTCGTTTGTATTTACCGGAAAAGGGTAAGTGGTAAACAAAGGGAAAAGGGCGCTCTGCGGGGGGGGGGGCGATGCATATTCATTAAAATTGGCACCATAATACACATGGAACCCATCCGCACTTCCAGCGTTCGAACGCCCCTTTTCGTTGATTAGCGTGATGTAGGTGACTGGCGAAACCATCAGGATCAGGAGGGATTTTCATGTCCGACAAGTCCAGCGACAAGCAAAACGGGTTGACCAACGACCCGCAGGAACTGCTCCAGGCCAAGCATGCGGCCGACAAGCAGAAGCAGCAATTCACCAACTTCGCCCGTAGCGTCAGCGGCGACACCCCGACCGACCAAGGGCAAGTTTCGGCGGACAGCCACCATGAGCCCGATCAGCAGAACCATATGAAAGACCAGGAAAACCGGATGATGTAACCTGCCTTAGTGGTGCGAGTGCGAACGCCTGCAAATCTGCAGGCTTTTTTTCGTATCCGGACGCCGCTCCCCGTCCCGGGGGCTCTAGCTGATATCGTAGGCGGGGCCCCGGGCTCTCACGGGGCTCTAACGGGCAGAGTAAATTGCGGTGCGATCGACGGGGCTCTAACGGGCAGAGTAATGTGATTGCGATGCGATCGACGGGGCTCTAGCGGGCAGAGTAATGTGATTGCGATGCGATCGACCGTTACTCTAACGGGCTAAGTAGCGCGATGCGATCGACGACGTTGCTCTAACGGACATAATAGCCGCTATTTCGCCAAAACTGCCCCTTTCTAAATTCTAACGGAAATAGTAGCGCCTATTTGCGGGTTTCACCGCCAAACGGAGCTCTTTTTGCCGAAATAGCCGCTACTGCGTCCGTTAGAATCTCCATTCGTCCCGAAAGGACGAAATAGCCGCTATGGCTTCCGTTAGAATTTGTTCGTCGGGCCTTCTGGTTAGGGCATGATGCTCACGACAGTTTACAGTAACGGAGATAGTCGATGCGGCGCTCTCAATGGTTACTCTAGCGGACAGAGTAAATGCGGTGCTCTCAATGGTTACTCTAACAGACAGAGTAAATACGGTGCTCTCAATGGTTACTCTAACGGACAGAGTAGATACGGTTGCTCTCAATGGTTACTCTAACGGACAGAGTAAATGCGGCGCTCTCAATGGTTACTCTAACGGACAGAGTAAATACGGTGCTCTCAATGGTTACTCTAACGGACAGAGTAAATACGGTGCTCTCAATGGTTACTCTAACGGGCTAAGTAGCGCGATGCGATCGACGACGTTGCTCTAACGGACATAATAGCCGCTATTTCGCCAAAACTGCCCCTTTCTAAATTCTAACGGAAATAGTAGCGCCTACTTGCGGGTTTCATCGCCAAACGGAGCTCTTTTTGCCGAATTAGCCGCTACTGCGTCCGTTAGAATTTCCATTCGTCCCGAAAGGACGAAATAGCCGCTATGGCTTCCGTTAGATTTTTCGTCAGGCCTTCTGAATGGGGCATGGCGCTCACGACAGTTACAGTAACGGACATAATAGCCGCTATTTCGCCAAAACTGCCCCTTTCTAAATTCTAACGGAAATAGTAGCGCCTATTTGCGGGTTTCATCGCCAAACGGAGCTCTTTTTGCCGAAATAGCCGCTATGGCTTCCGTTAGAATTTGTTCGTCGGGCCTTCTGGATAGGACATGGCCCTCACGACAGTTACAGTAACGGAGAAATCGATGCAGCACCCACGGCGGCTGCTCTAATGGACATCACCGACTTTATGGATTTCGAGCCGCTCCCGTTTGTTTAATACAGCCTCCCCCAGGGATGCCGCCCCCTCTTGCACCGCCTCTTCTCACCTTACTCTCCTATCTGGTTACATCGAGGCGCGCAGCCGCAGTCGATGAATTTGTATAAATACAACTCCAGTTAAACCTGAAAAAGAAAAAAACCGCAACACGCGGTTTTCAACGTACCTATTTAGTATTATATGTCACATGTAAACAACTTCGCGCGGCCGGTTGCCTTAGTTAAAAACACCGCTTAGAATCCGCAAAAACACATTGGGAAACGCCAGGCCTTCCATATCCGCTTTACTGATCCAGCGGTACTCTTCAAGCTCGCCCCGCGATGAGTCCGGCGAATCCGACACCTGCGAAAGGGGCAATACGCCTTCCTCCATCGCTGCGCCCGCTTCGGCCACGAACGCCAGGTCCGTGGCACCGCCGTAAGTTGCGGGCGACGGCGTATATGCGGCCGGGAAAGCCGAATCCGCCGCGGCCGAAAAGCGGTAGACGCGCAGATTCCAGTGGATGTGACTGAACGTATGCTCCGCGTTCATCACGAATCCTGCCGGCTGCGCGGGAAAGCCCGCCGCCGCCAGGGCCGCGGCGAGCCGATCCATCGCCGGCCCGTCCGGCAGGCCGGCGCCTTCGCCGGCGTCCGCGGCGGCGGGGATGTGGGGCAGCTCCCACATCCGCGCAAGCAGCCCCGACGCCGGACGCCGGCGGACGAGCACGCGGCCGGCGTGCTCCCCGACGCCCTCGACGAGGGCGACGAGCCGGTACTCCGGCCGCGGCGGCTTCGCCTTGCTCTTCACCGGCAAGGCATCCTCCGCGCCTTCCAGGCGCGCGGCACAGCGGGCCATCACCGGGCAGACCAGGCAGCTCGGCGACTTCGGCGTGCAGATCAACGCGCCGAGCTCCATGAGCGCCTGGTTGAAATCCGCGGCCCGCCCCCGGGGGATAAGGCTCGCGGCCAGCTCTTCCATCCGCGTGCGGGTTCCCGTCTTCATGATATCCTCCCGGATCAGGAAGTACCGCGACAGCACCCGCATGACGTTTCCGTCGACCGCCGGCTCCGGCTGGTTGAAGGCGATGCTCAAAATCGCACCGGTCGTGTACGGTCCGACGCCTTTAAGCGCGGCGACCTCCGCCTTCACGGACGGCACCGTGCCGCCGTGCCGCTCCACCACCTGGCGCGCGGCGGCCTGCAGATTGCGGGCCCGGGAGTAGTAACCGAGCCCTTCCCAGCATTTCAGAACATCTTCCTCCGGCGCTTCGGCCAAATCCTTCAGCGTAGGGAACCGTTCGATAAACCGTTGAAAATAAGGGATGACGGTATCCACCCGGGTCTGCTGCAGCATAATTTCCGAGACCCAAATGTAGTAAGGGTCCCGATGTCTCCGCCAAGGCAAGTCCCGTTTGGATCGTTCGTACCACTTCAACAGCTCCGTACCGAAATATTGTTTGTTCTCCGTATTCTCCGTATTCTCTGTAATCTCCGTGCTCTCCTTACTTACCTTGTTTTCTATGTTTTCTTGCATGATGGTCTCCTTTTATGTCAATCGTTCCACTACGGCAAAGGCGGAAGCGAGCTGCCGCTCGTGCGTAATGCTAAGATGGACGGCGTACTCCGCGGCGGATAACCCGAGCCGCGTCCAGGCCCCGTCCGAAAGCTTTACGGCCGGTTTCCCCCCCGCATCCGGCAGGATTTCCATATCGCCGAAGCTCAGCACCTTCCCGATGCCGCAGCCGAACGCTTTGCTCACCGCTTCTTTCGCGGCAAACCGTCCGGACAGAAACTCCGCGGGCCGGGCCGAACATCCGGGAAGCGCAAGTTCCCCGGGCGTGAGGATGCGGCTCTTCAGCTTCCCGCCGGCCGGGCCCGCAAGCATGCGCTGCAGACGGCCGATTTCCACCACATCATGTCCAATGCCATAAATCAAGGGCAGTTCCCTCTCTTCCACCATCATGGGATTAAAATTAAACAATCTGCATTGCCAATCACATTGTAACAGGGATACTCCCGGGATGCGAGTCCCGCCAGGCTATCCTGTAGCTTCGCGCCTGCCCGCGCGCCTTTGACTCGGGTTCTACCGGACCGTTCCCGGAAAGGAGTATGGTATAATCAGGAAAGTGGAACAAACCTTCTTTTGATGAAAGGACGGATTGCGATGCCTATCGATTTTCAAATCCCGCTGGAAGACGGTCATACGCTCCAATGCACCCGGTTTCCGGCTCAGGAACGAAACGAAAATACCGCGCTGCTCATCATGGCTCACGGCTATAAAGGCTTTAAGGACTGGGGCATGTTCCCTCCGGCAGCCGAGTACCTCAGCCGCTTTCATGAAGTGGTGACCTTCAACTTTTCGCATAACGGGATTGGAAACGTCAAGGACGAGTTTACCGAACTGGACAAATTCGCCATGAATACCTATGATCGCGAGCTTGCGGATTTAAGCGCCCTTGTCGCACGGTTGACCGCTGAAGCGGAGTTCGCCGGATTGCCGCTTTTTTTGCTGGGACACAGCCGGGGAGCCGGCGTATGCCTGATCCATGCTTTGGATCATCCGGGGCAGATGCGGGGCGTCATTTCCTGGAACGGGATTACGAATCTGGACCTTTTCAGCGATGAGCAGAAAAAAGAAATGAGGGAGAACGGACGCAGTTATGTCGTAAACGGTCGTACGGGGCAGCGCATGCCGCTGGACGCGGCTATTTTGGAGGACCTGGAGCGGCAGCGGGACCGCTACGATCTTTTGGGCCGGATGGCTCGGGCGAATGCTGCGGAGTTCAAAACCATCCTGATTCAAGGGTCGGAGGATGGCGCTCATTTACGAAAAGGTTCGGCCGAACTGGTCAAGCTCCGTCCCGATATTCCGTGGGTGCAAATCCCCGGGGGAAATCACACCTTTGGAACGGTACATCCTTACGCGGGCATGACCGGGCCTTTGGAAGGCGCTCTCCGGGCTACGCTCGCTTTTATGACCGATACAATCGCCGAATCCCCACGCTTCAATCCCCGTGAACCGGAAAGCAAGAATGATCAAATTTAATAAATTTCCATCCTCTATACTTAATCCATAGACCGGTCTGGAGGAAGTTCATGAACCATTTGGATGTCATTCGCAACAGCATCGATTATATTGAAACGCGGCTTGATGAGGATTTGACTTTAAAAGGAGTGGCTTCGGCCATGCATTATTCGGAGTACCATTTTCATCGTACCTTTCTCTATGTGGTCGGTGAAACGGTGACCTCGTATATCCGCAAACGCCGTCTGTCCAAAGCCGCCGAGCTATTGGCCGGCAGCGATTCGAAACTGCTCGATATCGCCCTGGAGTGCGGGTTTCATTCCCACGCGGCCTTTACGAGGGCATTCCGGAAAATGTACGGCATCTTGCCGACAGCCTGCCGGCGGCTCGGCCAGCCTCCGTATTTGTATCCCAAAGCCGAATTGACTAATATCGATGCCCAAAACTTTGGAAAATGGGGAGATTATGCTATGGAATATCGGATTGAGACTTGCCCGGAAATGAGAATTATCGGTTACTCCATCAAGACAACCACCGTCGAGGGACAAAACAGCCGCGAAATTCCGACATTTTGGCAAAAGTATATGGAAGAGCGTCTAGGTGAGAACATTCCCGGCAAAAAGTGCCCGGATGTCGAGATCGGACTATGCACTACCTATGAAGAGGACGGTTCTTTCCACTATATCATCGGATTTGAAGTGGATGAAGCGACCGCCGTTCCGGAAGGGATGGTCGAATACCGCGTGCCCGAAGCCCAATACGCCATCTTCACCACGCCGCCGGCCAGCCAAGCGGACTTCACGGCGTCCATTCAAGAAACCTGGAACAGAATTTTCGCCGAATGGTTCCAAAGCTCGGGTTACGAGCAAGCGTACGGCCCCGACTTTGAATGGTATGATCAACGCTGTTGGCCGACGGAGGGCAAACAGATAGATATATATATCCCCGTTCAGCCCGCCGCATCCGTTTAAAAAGTTTTTGAAAACCCGACCCTCTTGATAAATGAGGGGCGGGTTTTCTTTTTACGAAAATTAACGGGATCTCCTTCAGGTAATGCTCGGTTAACCGGCCGAACCAGCCAATTTACCTGGAGCTTTTCCCGTTAACCGGTCTGCGGACGGCGCGGCGTTGGCTCCAACGCCCCCTCCTCAACAAGCCAAAGGGCCTCTCCCGAATGCAGTCCTGTCTGCAACGGAAGAAGCCCTCGATTTTATTATTCATAGCGAAGCGATTCGATCGGGTGCAGCTTGGACGCTTTATTCGCGGGGTAAAGCCCGAAAAAGATGCCGACCGCGGCCGAGAAGCCGAAGGCGAGCAAAATCGCCCAAACCGAGACCACAAAGGGCCAGCCGGATATAAGTGCGAACGCGTATGCCGCGAGCAAGCCGAGCAGCGCCCCCACCGTACCGCCCAAAAATGAAAGGATGACGGCCTCGATCATAAACTGGAGCATGATCGTGCCCGGCGTGGCTCCGATGGCTTTGCGGATCCCGATTTCCCTCGTCCGCTCGGTCACCGAAACCAGCATGATGTTCATGACGCCGATCCCGCCGACCAGCAGGGAAATTCCCGCGATCGAACCGATGATCGTCTGCAGTATGGAGAAGGTGCTGGACACCATCTTTTCCGCGTCCTTGCCCGTTTCGGCCAGGTAGGAGTCCGGCTCCACGTTTTTCCGGTCGGCCAGCCATTTTTTGAGCATATCGATGGTTTCATGCATATTGTCGGGCGACGTTGCGACGATCTCCAGCGATCCGAGACGGTCGCTATCCCCCGTCTTCTCATCGCCGAAGGAAATCGCTGTGATCGGCGCATAACCGGTGTAGAGTTCGCCCTGCATGCCGCTCATGATGTTCTCCTCCGGCTTATAGACACCGACGATGCGAAACCTGTCGTTCCCCAAAACAAACTTGCGTCCGACGGCTCCTCTGGCCGAACCGAACGCCTTCTCCGCAAACTTCAAGTCAACCACCATCACTTTCTGGCGGCCTCTTTCTTCCTGCGCGTTAAAAAATCTCCCGGCCTCCAGCTCAACCTTTTGCATTTTCGGCATAACCGAGGTCGTGGCCGTCACATCGAAGCGGAGCTTCTCCTGCTTCAGCTTGGTCGTCGAACCGTAGCCCAGCGAAGCCGACACGTAACGGATCCCCGGGAGTTTGCGAATTTCCCCCATATCGCGCTGGCGGAACTGGGCTTTCTCCACATTGCTCTCGTCGCTGTAATTCGGATAGATGACAAAGTACCCGTCCTCAAAGTTGGAAACCATCGAGATAATGGAGGTCTGCCCCGCCTGACCGATCGAAACGACGGTAACCACCGCGGCGACCCCGAATACGATGCCGATCATCGTCAGAAAAGACCGCAGCTTGTTCATTCGCAAATTATCCAGGGCGACCAGGATGCTCTCCCAAATACTCATGCTCGGTCACTTCCTTTACGGGTGTCCTTGAGCAGCTTGCCGTCACCGAACAGCAGCACGCGATCCGCGTGCTCCGCGATATCCGGCTCGTGCGTGACAAGAACGATCGTTGTCCCTTCCCGGTGGATCTCCTTAAACAAAGCCATAATTTCGTGAGACGATTTCGTATCGAGATTCCCGGTCGGCTCGTCCGCCAGCAGAATCGGGGCTTCCATCGTCAGCGCCCTGGCGATGGCCACCCGCTGCTTCTGACCGCCGGACAGCTCGGTCGGACGATGCTTGACCCTTTCCTTTAGGCCGACCTTTTCCAGCAGCTCCAAAGCCCGCGTCTGGCGCTTCTCCCGGGGAATGCCGGCGTACATCATCGGCAGCGTCACATTTTGCAGCACGGTCTGCCGGCCGAGAAGGTTAAAGCTCTGGAACACGAAGCCGATCTTCCGGTTGCGCACCCGGGCCAAGTCGTCCTCGTTCAGGGTATGGACCTCTTCCCCGTCGAGGATGTAACTTCCCGTGGTCGGCACATCCAGACAGCCGATAATGTTCATCAAGGTGGATTTCCCCGAACCGGAAGTCCCCATAATCGCCACGAATTCACCGCGGTTCACCTGTAAACTGATCTTGCTCAGCGCTTCGACTTCCAGCGGACCGTTCTTATAAACTTTGCTGATATCTTTGAGCGTAATCATCGAACAGTCACCTTATCGCCATCCTTCAGCGATTCGAAGCCTTCCACGACAACCAGTTCCCCCTTGGCTACGCCCTTCGTGATCTCGATCTGTTCATCGCCTTCCTTGCCGGTCTGAACCGGAACCTTCACCGCCTTGCCTTCCTCCACCGTGAAAACATAAGCCTGCTCCCCTTCGTACTGCACCGCACCGATCGGGACGAGCAGCCGGGGCTTGTCCGGAACTTTCATCGCCACCGTCACGGTGTAGCCGGGCCGCAGCTCTGCGGCCGTGCTCGATAAACGCACGACCATTTCCACGGTGGCGTCCTTGGACGTCGAGTCCACGATTTTGGCGGTCGGCGCCAGATAGTCCACGACGCCCTCATAAGTGCCGGAGATCGATTCACCGGTGACCACCGCCTTCATGCCCACCGCGGCTTTGCCGGCATCCAGCTCGTTTAAATTGGCGCGAACCTTAAAGCCGGAAAGATCCGAAATTTGGGCGATCTCGCTTCCCTCCGCGATCATTTGTCCGGCATCCGCCGTCAACGAAGTGACCACGCCGCCCGCCGTAGCGTACACCGCGCTGTTCGCCAGCTTGTCCTCCAGGGAGGCGATCGTCAGCTTGCTGCTCTTGATGCGCAGATCAAACGAGGTCAAATCCGGTTCCTCAACGTCCAGGCTTGGATCCTCGCTGACGGATTTCTTGAAGGCTTCGAAATGCTGTTTCTTTGCCTGCAGCCGCTCCGCTTCGGCTTGCTCCAGACTTAACCGCTCCTTGGCCAACTGCTCCCGGATACCGTCCTGCTTCAAGGTCAGCAACACCTGGCCTTTCGTGACGGTATCCCCGGCCTTGATTCGCAGTTCTCCGACAATCCCGCTCACCGGCGAATACAGCTTGGTCGTTGCCTCAGGTTCCAATTTGCCGTTCGTATAGATCTCCTCGGCGATCTCTCCCTCAGTCACTTCCGCGGTTTTGACGGCGAGTGCCCGGTTCATATTCATAAGATTTACGCCGACGAGAACCACTACGACGATTCCCAGCAATATTCCGATCAACCATTTCTTCTTTGACACTTTCCATCACCTATTCCTGTTAACTTGGTCGTTTAAACGAACAACAGCGAACCCAGAGAAAAGACCAGCCAAGCCCCGACAATCCAGATGCCGACCTTTTTCCGCGGGCGTTTCATCATGACCGAAGCCCCGATCACGTAAAGAACAAGTCCCCAGATACTGAACGGATTCGCCAGTGACAAAAGATAATACAAAATCCCCGTTTTTTCCGGAACAAAGGCGGCAAGGCTCAGCGTAAAAGCCGTGATTGACTGTGCGCCCGTGGCCGTCAACATGATGCCGGTAATCAGTCCGCCCAGCAAGCCGGGCAAGGCCGAAAACGAAGCGACCGTAACCAACTGCATAAACTTGGCTTCTCCGCGAACGATCAGATTCAACAATACGAACAGCAGCGCCACGATAAACACGCCGGCGGCCGCGGTAATCGGAGTAATGATTAGCGTGGTGGACTTGCTGCCCGCTACCAAAGCATCGTACGTACTCGGGTCTATCCCCTGAACTTTGCGCAGACTTTCGTACATCGCGGCCTCCATCGCCGGAAGTTGCAAGTAAACGACCACGGCCGACAAAACAATCAGCAGAACAAACGGAAAAATCCAGGCCGTTTTGCTCTCCCGGGCCCTCTGGAACGTAGCCTCCGGAGAAACAAAAATGGTGAACAGGTTTTTCAAACCGATCTCCCTCCCAATTTTTCAATCTCGAGCTCTAACTCTATCCACACCTATGTAAAAAAAATAGCAGTCATTATATATACGGCATTGCATGTGGAAAGATTCACTAAACTTTTGTCGTTTTCACGAAACCTCCTGTCTCAAAAAAAACAAAACGCCCCAGCCGGTAAGAACAACTCTAACCAACAGGGACGTTTGTCTACAATCGCTTATTTAATTTCACATCAAGCAGATTAACGGCAAAAACGGTCGAATGCGCTGGTCAGATCCGCGGCGATCTCCTCGGCGGAACGATCCTCAATTTGATGGCGCTCGATAAAGTGAACGAGCTCTCCGTCCTTCATCAGGGCGATCGACGGCGAAGATGGCGGATATGGTGCAAAATACTCACGCGCTTTGGCTGTAGCTTCCTTATCCTGACCGGCAAAGACGGTATACAGATGATCCGGCGTCAAATCGTGCTGAAGCGCTTTGGCTACGCCCGGACGGCATTGGCCGGCGGCGCATCCGCATACCGAATTGACGACGACAAGCGCCGTTCCTTTGGCCGTCGGCAGGGCGTTCTCCACTTCCTCCGGCGTGCGCAGCTCCTGAATCCCGAGGGAAGTTAACTCATCGCGCATCGGTTGAATCATGTCTCTCATATATTGATCAAATGACATGGACATCGTTTGGCTCACTCCTTATGTTTAAAAACTTGGCTTAGCGGCGGAAGCTAGCCTTCCGTCTCAGCTTTACGCTATGTTTAATTATACATTCATAAGAAAAAGGAAAGCAAATGATTCCGGCAGCCGGTTATTCGGCAACGGCCGGAATCCCCTCCTGCCTTTGCAGATGTTCATTAAAAGGAAAGAACACCGTAAAGGTCGTCCCTTTTCCCTCCTCCGACTGGACGCTGATTTTTCCGCTATGGCGTTCCATAATGCTTAAACATAAGGAAAGGCCGAGCCCCGTCCCCTGCGCCTTGGTGGTGAAGAACGGTTCAAACAGCCGTTCCTGCTGAGCCGGCGGGATTCCCGGGCCCGTATCCCTGACGTACAAGGCAACGCCGTCGGCAACACACCGGGTTTCCAGCACAAGCTGGCCTTTCTCCGGCATCGCCTCCATCCCGTTTCGCCCCAAATTCAGAATGAGCTGCTTGATTTCCTTCGGGTTCAGCATAAGCCGGGGAACGGCTTCGTCCAGCTTGACTTCAATGCTCTGCCCCCTGAGATTGGCATCCGCCCAAAGCAGCGGGCTCAGCTCCCGTATGATATCGTGGAGATCGCAGAGCTCCATCTGTACCGGGCGGTTCTGAGCGAGCGCCAGGAAGTCGTTGATAATACTGTTCGCCCGGTCCAGTTCCTCCATCACAATCCGGTAATAATGGTCCAGCGACGAAGGGCTCTTCTCCCGCATCAGCTGCAAAAATCCGCGGACCACCGCCATGGGATTGCGGATTTCATGAGTGATCCCCGCCGCCATCTGCCCGACGAGACTTAGCCGCTCAACGTGATTTAGTTCCTTTCGGAATGTCTCGAGCTCCGTAATGTCCTGAATGACCAAAACCGCTCCGATCGGTTCTTCGGTGCGGCCTTTTTTGATCGGGGCCGTACTGGTAAAATAGATCTGATCCCCGCTTTGCAGCAGTTCGCCGGAGCTCTTGTTTCCTTTCAAGGCTTGAGCCGCCCGGGGCAGCAGCATCTCAAGCCGGATGTCGGACAGCACCTTGTCCAGTTTGAGCTTGACGAGGTCCTCGCGGCTTTCGGCGGGATAACGCCGGCGGTATAATTGAAGGAACGATTCATTGACCGCCGTAATATCTCCCTCCCGGTCGAGCAGAATAATGCTGAGCGGAGCGGCATCCAGGCTTTGCTGAAGCTTTTCCGCCTCGCTGAAATAACTGCGGGACAACTGGAGAACCTGAAGGCGCAGCTTTTCTTTTTCAAGCGTATGTTCGATCATGTATACAAATAAAGCTCCGATCAACAGCGTTGCCAAGATGTTCATTAAGGCGGCCGACAAGGAAAACGGATCGGCCGGAAACGTTTCAGCCCCGCTGATAAACGGTGACGAGGTAATCATCAATTCGCCGGCGACGAAAAAAAAGGAGAGTATGGCGATCTTCCCGCGGCGGTCGGTCTTTGTAAAGCGTTTCGAACTTAAGAGAACCAATGGGTACAGAAGAAGGCCTGTCTCGAGCATTAACTTAGGCCATGTGAAGTTTAATGCAAATAAAGGATACAAGATCAGGTGAAGCAACCCCAAAGCCGCACCGTCGCGCAGCCTGCCGTAAAGCATCAGGGCGAACAACGGAAGAATTCCGTAGTGGAGCGGGATATTCCCCCATAAGCGGGTGGAAAATATCAAGCACAGCAGCATACTTAACGTACAAGTGTACAGGAGTTCGGCGGCATAGGGATATTTGCGGATTTCCCCCTCCGCATCGCCCGTGGACGGACCTCTTTTCCCGTAGGTCAGCGGGAACAAAAAGGCCGGCAAACCGGCGATCAGCATCTGCAGCAAAACTTCCTTTATCTCCCCCATCTTCTCCCTCCTCTGGCGGAAGAAATCGTTCTCATTCTCGATTAAATCACAGGCGACAAAGTTTTACAATATTTCTTATTTTAGAGAGGCCACAAAGTTCTTTATTGTAATAAAGTGCAAATCATTTTTTGACACGAAGGAGGAGTCCATCATGAAAAATTACGATGTCATCGTAATCGGAGGCGGACCTTCGGGCCTAATGGCCTCGATTGCCGCCGCGGAGCAAGGAGCACGGACGGCCTTGCTCGACAAAGGGGACAAGCTGGGACGAAAGCTGGGGATATCCGGCGGGGGGCGCTGCAATGTGACCAATGCCAAAGAGATCGATGAGCTGATTACCTACATTCCGGGGGGAGGGCGATTTCTTCACAGCGCCTTCTCCTTGTTCAGCAACCGGGATATTATCGAATTTTTCGAGAACCTGGGGATCGCCTTAAAAGAGGAGGACAACGGAAGAATGTTTCCGGTGTCCGATAAAGCCAAAACGGTGGTCGACGCTCTGGTCGGCAAGGCCCGGTCGCTGGGCGTACAGTTGTTGACGCATCACCCCGTTCAGGAACTGGTTTACGGACCGGAGGGCGTGGAGGGTGTAAAGCTGGCAGACGGAGAACGATTCGGCGCCAAGTCGATTATCGTGGCGACCGGCGGCAAATCGGTGCCGCATACGGGGTCCACCGGGGACGGGTATCCTTGGGCCCAGGCGGCCGGCCATACGATTACCGAGCTGTACCCGACCGAGGTTCCCTTGATATCCAAAGAACCGTTCATCACCAGCCGGGAACTGCAGGGACTTTCCTTGCGCGACGTCAAATTGTCCGTGCTTGACCCGAAGGGGAAAACCGTGGTGTCTCACCGGGGGGATATGATCTTCACCCACTTCGGACTGTCGGGCCCGATCGCGCTCAGATGCAGCGGTTTTATCCGCACCGTCAAAAAGAAGCACGGCGTCGCCGAAGTTACGATGTCGTTGAACCTTTTTCCCGACAAATCCCCGGGAAGCCTGGACGAGCACCTGCGCCGCTTGGCGGCGGCCGAGCCGAAAAAGGCGCTGAAGAACGTGCTGAAAGGCACGATCCCCGAGCGCCTGCTGCCGCTTCTGTTCGAAAAGTCCGGACTCTCCGGCGATACGACCTATGAACATCTTCCCAAGGAACTTTGGCTGGCGTTTGTGGCGACGGCGCTGAACTTTCAGATCCGGGTGACGGGGACACGTCCGTTCGAGGAAGCTTTCGTCACCGGCGGAGGCGTTCACCTTAAGGAGATTCATCCGAAATCGATGGAATCGAAGCTGATGCCGGGGCTGTTTTTTTGCGGCGAGGTATTGGATATCCACGGCTACACCGGGGGGTATAATATCACCGCCGCCTTTGCCACCGGCTATACGGCCGGCCATCATGCCGGCTTGTCCGCGCTCGGAGAGCGGCGGAGCTAGCCCTTGCCGGAATGACGCCGCCGGCCGAGCGTGAACAGCCCCGACAGCGAGGCGGCGGCCCGGGTCAGGAGCAGGCCCGCCGGAATTCCGGCGATGACGCCCCACCTGTACAGTTGCACTTTTTTTCTGTTCCTCCTTCGGAGATTTACTCCAAACTTTAACAGCGGCGTGGCAAATTAGGGCTGGCACCCGTAACTTCTCGAATCGCCCAGCGAAATAACGGCCTTTAGGACCGCTATTTCGGCCAAAATCGACTCCGCGGGAAAAATAAAGGTCAAAAAGGACCCTATTGCCACTAGCATTGCATTAACCCGAAGGGTCTAATGGCCGTAACCGCCTCCCTTTGAAACCCGGCGGGTGGATAACGGCCGTTTGCGGCGCTATTTTGTCGAATTTGGCTCTTTGCTGTGAAATAGCGGTCTTTTGGGGCCTTATTTTAGAGTAAGTTGGGCAAAAACCGGATTTTTGGGCTCGCACCAGAGAAATAGGGCCCTTTTTAGCCGCTATTTTTCCCGAAAAAGCAAATCTGGGCGAAATAGCGGCCCAAAAGGCCGTTATTTGCTTGAGAGGGCAATTGCGGGGCGCCGGATTCAGCCTGCTACGCCGAGGCGAAGAGAATTCTACTACGGATGGCGGATGAGGCCCTAGCCCTTACCGGAATGACGCCGTCGGCCGAGCGTGAACAACCCCGACAGCGAGGCGGCGGCCCGGGTCAGGAGCAGGCCCGCCGGAATTCCGGCGATGACGACCCACCAGGCGTGAAACAAAGAGGCGCCCAGCACGCAGGTCAGCAGCAGCGTCCCGGGGTAAAGAAGCAGCCGCAAAGAGAGCGGAGCCGCCCTGTACTCCGTCCCTTCGGGCAGCGGCAGCAGGGGCATCAGCCCTTTGGCGAAAAACGCCTGCCTATGCCCGTTAAGCCAATAGGCGAACAGCAGCAGCAAGGCAGCGAATACGATCAGGTTGGCGGGGTAGGCCGGAAACCAGACCGCCGCGGCGCCGTACAAGACGAATTGCGCATACAGCCTCCATTCCGGCCCCCGGAAAAAGGCTTTAACGATCGATTCGGCGATCACGGCCTCCGGCCGGTTCGAGCGCAGCAAACGCTCCCCTCGGCGGAACAGCCAGGGCCGGGTTCGGACCGCCGGCGGCCTGTCCATCGTCCCCGCCAACAGCAGTCCCGTAAGCACCGTCCGCTGGCGCTCTTCCTCCCGTACTTCCGCCTCGAATCTGCCGCGCAGGCGGAAGCGGATTTCGGCAAGGAGAACGGTCAGCAGGACGCAGGCGGCGAGCATCGCGGCAGACGCGAACGCGTGAACTTGCCCCCCTTCTATGACCAGCCAGGAAACAAAGCCTGTGCCGAGCAGGATAAACGCCGCCGAGCGATAGAGGACGCGCCGCCACCCCGTCCGCATGATCTGAATCAGGTTCTGCAGAAACAAATGGACGGCTTTTACCCCGCAGGCGACGGCAAAAATCCGGAAAACCTCCCCCGTCTCCAGGCCGTGAACCCGGACGAGGACGGGAGCGGCCAAAGCCACGGCCGCCCCGATCACCGCGAAATGGCCGGGGAGAGACACCAAAGCTGCTCTCCGCATCACAGCGCGAATCCATTCCGGCCGCTGTTTCAGGAAGAGCACGTCCGCCGCTTCAATGAAAAGAATCAGGCCTCCCGTTGCATATATAACGAGCAGCAAATATGCGGGGAACACGGTAAATGGAAGGTGAAGGAGCCAGGCCGGGAGCGCTTCGCGCCATAGGCCGTAATAAACGCGTCCCACCAGCAGCAAGCCGGGAATTCCGATATACAGCAGCACGATGCCGTCAAACACGGACCGGAGCATGACGATCTGCTTTTTCCAGTGGTCCGCCCACCTGCGAAGAAACAGACGTCCCGCCGTCATGTTCGAGGTCATTTCCATCATGGATCCCCGCTCCCTCATGTCAGCACATCGAAGCAGTCGAATAACGGAGCTTCGGGCAATCCGGCGGCAAGGCGGATATCGTGCAGCGTCCCCTTGGCGGCCACTCGGCCGTCCGCCATCAGAATGAAGTCGTCGCAAATCCGCTCGGCCGTGTCGAGCACGTGCGTGCACATCAATACCCCGGCCCCTCTGCTTCGCTCTTCCTCCAACAGGCCGAGGAAATCCTTCGTCGCTCGCGGATCCAGCCCGATAAAGGGCTCATCGACGATGTACACCTCCGGTTTCAGCAGGAATCCGATCATCAGCATCATCTTCTGCCGCATCCCTTTGGAGAATCCCCCGGGCAAATGGTTCCGCACCCCGGTCATTCTGAATTTCTCGAGCAGCTCGCCGCCGCTCCGCTGGAATTCCGCATCGTCTATTCCGTAAACCGCGGCCGCCAGGCTCATATGTTCCCATAAGGTCAACGTATCATAGAAAACGGGATGCTCCGGCACATACGCGTATTTGCCGTGTCCGTCGGCAAACCGCACGTCCGCCTTAATCTCGGGGATCAGACCGAGAATCGCCTTCAAGGTCGTGCTCTTCCCCGCCCCGTTCGGCCCGATCAGCCCGGTCAGTTTGCCGGGCATCACCTCCAGGGACACCTGCTTGATCTTTGGCTTCCCCGCTTCGTAGCCGGCTTCCTCAATTTCTACCCGCAACAATGGCTCCATGCTGTTCCCCGCTCTTTCTTCATAAGTTGTCTTTACTAATACGTTCGGGGCGCCCGCCGGGTTTCATTAAAGCCCGGCCGCCTGCTGTTGCTGGAGAGAAGTCCGATCCCGTTTCATAATCATAGATTTGAAGAAGAGTAGTAGAAGAGCCAGCAAGACCATGAGCCCTCCCGACAAAATCATAACCACCCGTCCAACGGGTGGTTTGCTCTTGGGGTATAACCCCCTGTTGCCAAACTGCGCCTAAAGACGCTAGCCTGACAATAAAATTGTTCAGGCTCAGTGTTTTTGTCACTTTCACTT
>NZ_JAIUDG010000034.1:0-54487 GCF_020179875.1 Paenibacillus sp. alder61 | reverse complement strand
TGCGTGACGGTGGAGACGCAGAATTGGTCGAGGTTGAGAACGGTGTAGCCAAATTAAGATTTTTGGGAGCCTGCAACGGTTGCCCAAGTGCTACGATTACGTTAAAAGCCGCTATTGAACGCGCAATTCTTGAGGAAATCGATGATATTAAAGAGGTTGTACAAGTATTCTAAATTCCATTTTTTAAAAAGTCCATGAGGCGAATGCTCATGTCGAACTGCGCCGGCGGGTGGCAATGTAACAGATGTGAACATAATTGCTGACTGCCAAATGAGCAAAGCTTATTAAATTTTACGTTTGTCATTTTCCGAAGAAAGAGGATATAATAACGGGGATGCAAGAGATTTTAAAAGGAGCACGACAACATGGCTGAAAAAGATCATTCCTATTGGATGGAACTCGCGATCCGGGAAGCTCACGAGAACGTTCTAAATGCCGAAGGTGGGCCGTTTGGCGCCATTGTCGTTAAGGATGGAGTCATCATCGGCGCTGGCCGTAACTCCGTCACTTCCTTGAATGACCCGACGGCTCATGCGGAAGTCCAGGCGATCCGGGAGGCCTGCCGTCACCTGAATGATTTTCAACTGAAGGGCTGTACCCTCTATACAAGCTGTGAACCCTGTCCGATGTGCATTGGCGCTATCTATTGGTCTCGCCCGGATGCCGTTTATTTTGCCGGTACGAAGGAGGATGCCGCTCATATCGGATTTGACGACCAGTTTATTTATGAGCAGATCGCTCAACCGATGGAACAGCGTTTTATACCGATGAAGCAGATCTCCACACCGAACAGATTGCTTCCTTTTAAGGCATGGAGTTCTTCCATGAAGAAAGTTGAATACTAAGCAAGGTCTTTTACAGAACCAGCCCTCTCTTGTCTACATAGAACAACGAGAGGGCTGGTTTCATTTCGGTTCGGTTAGTTCACCTGGTTAGTTCACCTGGTTAGTTCACCGGAAGCCCATAGGTTTCGCGAATCAGCTTAAAGTAATGGTCCGCCCGGACAAACTCGAATTCATCACCCAATTCCTTTCTTAAGGTCGCCACATCGCTCGGCGTCATACTCCAGGCCAGAAGCCCCAGTGAGACGAATTGAGGGGATTTCCCATCCCATGCCGCCTTGGATTCATTTAAAATCCGAAGCGCGTCCTGAGCGGTACTGACGCCCTGTAAGATCGATATGGGGAGCGAGTCGTTCCATATTTCCACGCCATAGCGATCCTCCCAGCTTAACAACAATCCATCCGCTTTATAGTTATGCTCATAAGCCGCAGCGTAGGAATCGCCGAGGGGGACATTCTCCCCGTTGATCCGATTGAGAACATAAGGGAGGGTCATCCCGCTGCTCACCGCGTATTTATAGGATTCGTCCATAAAACGGGTGAAGGTATCCTTCGGCCAAGCTTCCGGATAAAAATAACCGGCCCCTGAAGGCCCCGCCATAATGAAGTCGTTTTCGGTAGCCGTCTGCCGATAATAGTTTAGAATGGCCGGAGCCGCGTCATAGAGCAGCGGGCTGGAGGTCCAATTGATCGGCACTTGCCCGCGGGCCGGATCTTCCCAGAGGTTTCGCATTTTATGTTGATTATATTGAAAATTATCGCCTTCACTAAAAGTCAGCGTTACATAAATTTTGTTTTGCAGCGGAGGGGCCGCGGGTATGCGGTCTTCAACCTTTTTCGGCCGGGTACCCGAGAAAACGGTCAGATTGCTGAACCAATCCGCCGCCAAAACATAAACCCCGTGATTGGAGGCGATTTCGACCGAACTGAATTCGCCTTGAACATCATTGCTGAACCAGCCGAGATAAGGGGTGCCGGGTTCCACTTCGGACATGATTTGTTCGAATAAAGCTTTTTGTTCCGGCACGTTAGATTCCAGCCAGAAAACCATGGCTTTATTGGCTACCGCATAATCGCGCAAATAACCGTACGGCTCCTTCTGCTCGGAGGAGAGCGGTTGAAGTTGGCCGGCCGACACTTTAAATTGATTCCACATGACGACCGAGGCGGTTAGCTGCTTCGTACCGGCGGGTGGAGCAAAGCGATACACAAAATAGTGGCCGTTGTCGGCAAAACGGTGCCCGCCATCTCCGGCGGAAAGTGCGGAGTTTTGACGATCATAAAGAAAAGGTTCTTCCTCGGACGTTCCGGGCACGAATTGAGCGATCGTCCGGCCATCGGCCTTCACGGTGACCTCGTGAACCGCCGGTCCCCAGCCATCCTGGGTAAAAGCGTCGTCAAAGCGCAAGTAGACGGAGTCGCCCCCCAGAAACTCAGACAGGTCCAGGTTATAGGTGTTTTTATTGCTCGCGTCCCGAATCTGTTCGGACTCTTCCGCGATGACCTTGAATGATTCGGGCAGCCCAGGGGGAATCTGAATGGAGGTGTCCGGACTCAAGCCGACGAGCATCCGGTGTGTGGTTTGATTCCACAGATTCTCATACTGCCAGGTATAAGCGTCCATGCGATCCCGGAATTTACCGCGAAGATCTTCAAGGACCCTCAGGTGATAAGGCGCCTTCGTGAGCTTAGCGGCGAGCTCGGGGCTGGCCACGGCCGCGTTCTTCAAACCGGCCAGCGTAGTGGCGACATTTATCGAGTCCGGAACCTCAGGATCATAAACAATGAGGCCGTTCAGCTCGTGTTTATATTTTTTGAGAATCGTCCAATAATCTTGGTGAACGGTATAAGGCGTTTTTAGCGTTTCCAGCCAGGTCAGCCGGCCTTCCTCCTGACTCTCCAGCAAATAAATCCGCGGAAGCGTCCGGTTAACGACACCCTGCATCGTAGCAAACAAAAGCCGGACGTCGCCCGGGGCGTCGTATACATCCGCTACGTCCAGTTTTTTGGCTTGGGCAAAACGGGGAAGCTCCTGATCCTTGGGCCAACGGATTGAGGAATTAGATGGTGCGGCGGTTGGCGCTGCGTAGGTACTGATCGAAAAAGTAAATGTGCATATCCAGGCTAGGCAAAACACAGCAAATTTTCGAACCAAGTCAAACACCTCGTCTACTCATAGGATTAGATGCTTCATCGTCCGACTTGCGCCTGAATCCGTTCCTCCTTTCCGGCTCAACTCCATGAGAACGATTACATCTAAAACATATGTTAAATATATCTAATAATTCTTGTCAATAATTTTAAATATTATCACAATTAAAGTGTGCAGTTTATTTGACTAAATGACATAAATGATATATTTTTGAGATAAGAGAGATGAACGTTAGGAGAGGAACTATGCAAAATGAGCGCATGCCTTTGTATTTGAAAATTCAGCAGCATTATAAGGAGCTAATTCTGAAGGGGCAGTTAAAGGCAAATGATAAGATCCCTTCGGAAAAAGAGTTGATGGAGGAATTTCAGGTCAGCCGGATTACCGTGGCGAACGCCTTGATGCAGCTTGCGAAAGAAGGATGGATTTATCGTATTCCCGGCCGGGGAAGCTTTGTCAGCGAAACGATAGGTGAATTGATCGCGGACCACCAGCCGGCCTCGGGGTATGGTCGTGAAGAAGGGGAGATAGCGCCGACAAAAGCAGCCGGGTTTGGAGGATCTTATTCCAGTCCGAGTGATGGCCTTGGCAACAACGGACTAAGCGCTTGGTCCGCGGCCGGGGGGCGGAGGGTCATCGGATTGGTGATGCCTCATCTGGTGGACTATTTTGGAATACGGCTGATCCAGGGAATCACGGAAGCGATCGAAGCCACTCCGTACAGCCTGCAGATCGTGTTGACCTATAATTCGATAGAACGGGAGAAAGAAGCGGTAAACGACCTGATACGGAAAGGTGCAGCCGGTCTGATTATTTTTCCGTGTGACGCGGAAACTTACAATGAGGAGATTTTGTCCCTGAAACTCAACGGTTTTCCGTTTGTATTGGTGGATCGGTATTTACCGGGAGTGGCCACGAATGTCGCACGCAGCGACGGAATGGTCGGCGGACAATTGGCGGTGGATTATCTGTGGGGGCTCGGGCATCGGGATATAGCGATTTGCTCGGATTCGCCGCTGCCGACGATTACGGTGGAGGACCGGATTAACGGGTATATGGAGGCGCTGAAGCAAAAGGGCGCGATGATCAACCCGGCGTTGATTCTAACGGATTTTAATGTCGACTACGGGGGGATCGATAAGAAGCATCCGTTGTACAGATTCATTAAGAACCGGATTGCAACCGCCTATATTACCTTGAACGGCCGGCTTGGCATGTACATTCATTCCATCTGTTCGGAGTTAGGATTGGATGTACCGGGGGAGGTATCCATTCTGACGTTCGATGATCCGTCACCGGGATTGTACGGCACGGAGCATTACTCGCATATCTCGCAGTCGGAACAGGAAATGGGCCGGGAGGCGGCACGCATTTTGCTGAATATTTTGGAAGACGGCAGCAAGAAGAGCACGGATTCGGGGTATACCAAAGTCATCTTGCAACCGAAACTGATTGAGCGAAGGACGACAGGACCGGCTCCCCAAGTTAGATCCTAAAAGTTCGAACGATAATATTGCCAAGTAAAAAGACACTTGCCGAATAACCTTCGGCAAGTGTTTTTTTGTTTAAAATTAGCGATAAATGATATATCTAATATCTTGACTTAAATGACATATTAAAATATATTTAATAATACAATTAAATAACCTTATGATTCAGTCGAGCTTTTTCAGGTGAGGAGGAGCGAAAACGATGGAAAGGGCGGCGGAATGGACGGGAAAGTCTCCGTCTTTCAAGCGCGGGCTGCGAAGGCATAGGGATGCGGTTATCGCGGCGGTTATTCTGGTTCCGATGTTTTTGGTTTGGCTTGTCGTTTCCGGTTTTCCCACGCTTTTCGGTTTTGTGCTGGGTTTTTTCGAGTGGGTGGGGCTGGCGGATACGCCCAATTTTATCTGGTTCGGCAATTTTATCGCTTTCTTCAAAAACCCGGTATACACCGACGCCTTGTGGAGGTCCGTCTGGCTCGGGGGGCTGGTGACCGGGGTGACGCTGATCGCAGGCTTCGGTGCGGCGTTGTTTATGAATATGCCCCTGTTCGGAAAAGGTTTTTACCGGTCCATCTGGTACATTCCCGCCGTCACTTCGACGGTAGCCACAACTCAAGTCTTTAACATTTTTCTCGATACGAATAACGGTGTGATCAACAATGTTCTGAAATCACTCGGCAAAGAACCGATCGTGTGGCAGTACTCCGTGTTTTGGGGCATTTTCTGGATTGTGGTTTACTCGGTCTGGAAAGGTGTCGGCGGCGCCGCGCTGATCTGGCTCGCAGGCTTGCAGTCCGTGGACGTCTCCTTGTATGAGGCGGCGGAGATCGACGGGGCCGGCCGATGGGGGAAGCTGCGGTACGTTACCTTGCCGGGACTTAAACCGATCGCCACCTATATCGTCATCACCAACCTCATCGCGGCGATTCAGATTTACGAGCAGGTGCTGTTTATTACAAACGGCGGCCCTTACGGGCAGACGGAAGTCCTCGTCTTCCGGATTTACCGCGACGGCTTCTGGGATTTTAACCTGGGGATGGCCGGGGCCTCCTCACTGATCATGGCGGTTATAGTCATCGCCGTAACGGTCGTTTATTACAACTGGTCCACCCGCTCCGACAGAAGGACCACAATCCCGGTGAAGCCGCTGAAAAGGGGAGGGGAAAATGATGGCAAGGACAGCAGCAGCCGCACTGAAAAGTCAGTTTAGGCCCGTTCACTTGCTGGGGCATCTTTTTTTGCTGGGCATCGGACTCGTTTTGCTGTATCCCCTCGTTTTTATGATCCTGGCGGGATTTTTCAACAAAACGGAATTTACGTCCACGGTTCTGGGCCTATTTCCGATTCCTAAGGCGCCCACGCTGGCCAACTTCAAAGCGCTGATTGCCGGATCCACCGACGCGGCGGTTACGGTCTACCTGCAAAACTCCCTGATCCGAACGGTATACAACACCTTCTGGGCGCTATTCACCTCGTTTCTGGCCGGCTACGTATTTGCGCGTCTGCGCTTTAAAGGTCGGGATACCTTGTTCCTGATCCTGCTCGCAACCCAAATGATTCCGGGAACACTGGCCATTATTCCAACCTACCTGGAGTTCGCCAGATTTCCCTTTGCCGGCGGCAATCATATTTTTACGGGGGGAACGGGAATTTTGGATACATGGTGGATCTATTTGATCGGCGGTCCGAGCATCAATATTATGGGGACTTTCCTGGTCAAGCAGTCTCTGGAAAAAGTGCCGATAGAAATCGATGAAGCGGCCACCGTGGACGGGGCGGGCACGGTCCGGCTGATCTTTCGGATTCTGTTCCCGCTGCAGCTGCCGATTATGGCGTTTATCGCGATTACGACCGCACTGGGGACGTGGAACGATTTCATTACCCCGTTCTTCTATACGACGAGCGATCACTTGCAAACGCTTCCGGCGGCGATAACCCGATTATCCTCGGTGGGCGCCAGCCCCGGGGCCGTGATCAACTATCCGCTCATTATTACATTGAGCCTGGGCATTACGCTGCCCGCTTTACTCATATTTGCGTTTTTTCAAAAGTATATCGTGCAGGGTTTGGCCAATACCGGCATCAAGGGGTAACTCCCAAATTGATAAGCAGAACACGGAGGGGTGTAATTATGAGATCGAAAAAATGGATGGCCGCCGCGCTGGCGATGATGTTGACCATCGGGGTGTCGGCCTGCTCTTCTTCGGGGAGCGGGAACGCAGGAGGGAATTCCGGAGAAAACGAGCGGGCGGGGAACGAAGCGGCGAAACCGGGTCCGGGAGCGTCCGGAACTACGATCACGGTGCTGAACGAAGGCGCCGTCGCCATTGGTGTCGGCGAGTTGTCCGCGCTTCTTCCCGAGAAGAAGAAATCCCTGATTGCCGATGAAACGCAAAACCCGCGAATCACGGAGGGAGATTTCACGTATACTCCGGGGCAGCCCGCCAAACCGGGCGTGTTCCCTTACTTCTACCAGTCGATCATGAACGATATTTTGCAGGCCAAACATATTACGGTAAAGACGGAGGATTGGGGCTGGGGCGAGCCGCTGATTCAAAAGCAGACGGCCGGATTCCTGGCTAAGAACATGCCGGATATCATCGTCGGCGAAACGCAAATGCCGGGCTTCGCCCAGCAGGGGCTCCTCGAGCCGTTCCCGGAGGAAATGGCGAAGGAAATCCGCGAAACTATCGCGCCGGCCGCCTGGAAGCCGATGGAGTATGACGGGAAAATTTACGGTTTCGCCTCCCAACCCGGGGTGAACAGCCTGTTCTGGAACAAGAAGCTGGTACGGGAAGCGGGTCTTGACCCCGATAAAGCTCCCGCCTCATGGGAGGAGCTGGCGGCCAATGCGCAGAAGGTAACGGAAGCGGGCGGCAAAAAGTTCTACGGGGGAGGCGTTTATGCCGGCACGAACGCAGGCGGCTACTTGAGGTACGGTACCCTTCTGGTGATCAACGGCGGAGGGTTTGCGGATGAACAAGGGCAGCCCGCTTTCAACAGCGACAGCAATGTGGAAACCGTGGAGTTTTTGAAGCGGCTCAATGCCGACCACCCCGCGGGATTGATGGTCAACACGAATGAAGGCGCTTATTTCGACGCCTTCAAAAAGGAGCAAACCGCCTATATCATCGACGGGCCTTGGCGGGCGATCGAAAGCGCGCAACTCGGCATCGATTACGGAATGGCGCCCATTCCGCTGTCCGAGGGCGGGAAGGCCGGCAATATTACGATCGGGGCGGCGTTCCATTCCGTACCGAAGGAAGCCAAGAACAAGGAAGCGGCTTTTGAATACATCCGGGCGATGTACAGCAAGGAAATCCAAACGCTGATTGCCGATACGGGGGTAAGATCGCCGGTGCTGAAAGCGGTCGCCGAATCCGAAGCTTATCAAAAGGCGCATCCGGAAATGTACCAGCACTATTTGGCGATGGCGGGAAACGTGCAGGGACTTCCAACCTTCGCCAAAGAAAGCTCGAAGGTGTGGCAAATCTTTGGCGATGCCGTGACGAAGTCGATCATGACCAACGGAGACGTCAAGCGGATTTTGGATGAGGCGCAAAAGCAGGCGGAGGCGATCACCAAATAACCCCTTCAAATTCAATGAACGAAAAGAGTGATTCGAAATGCCGTATGAAACCGATCGAATTATGCTGCAAAAAGCGAAACAAAGATTAACGGCGCTGCGCAAAGCCGTTTACCGGACGGTGACGCCCTTGCGGGTGACGGCCTGGGTTACTCCGGAACCGGTGCCCTATGCGGACCGGATGATCGGTGAACGACTGGAACTGCAGCCGGGTGATTCCTGGGGGGAATTATGGGGCTGCGCCTGGTTTCGTTTTCAGGGTACCGTTCCCGGGGAACTGGCCGGGAAAAAGGTGGTCCTTCTGATCGATGTTAATGGAGAACTGTGCCTGGTTGACGAGGAAGGTACGCCAAGGCAGGGATTGACCAATATCAATTCCGAATTTGATTTCAGCCTGGGGCTCCCAGGAAAACGGGTGGTCGACGTCGCCTTCCCGGCGGCGGGCGGTGAGGTGATCGATCTTTGGGCGGACGGAGGCAACAACGACCTGTTCGGCAGATTTCGGGGCGGCACGCTGAAGGAAGCGGATATCGCCGTTTGCCGGGAGCCGGTCCGGGAGCTTTACTACGATTTTGAGGTCCTGATCGAGCTGGCCGAGCAATTGCCGGAAGCCGGCTCGAGACGGGCGCAAATCGTGCAAAGCTTGTATGAAGCCGCCAATATGCTGGCGGTGATCGATGAGGAGACCGTCCACAACGCCAAAGCCAAAGTTGCCCCGCAGCTCGCCAAGCGGGGCGGGGATCCCACCATCACGGTAAGCGCGATTGGCCACGCGCACATCGACCTTGCCTGGCTGTGGCCGATCCGGGAAACGATCCGCAAGGGGGCGCGGACTTTTTCGACCGTGCTCCGCAATATGGAGAAGTACCCCGATTATGTGTTCGGCGCCAGCCAGCCGCAATTGTACGCCTGGATGAAGGAGCATTATCCGAAATTATACGGCCGGATCAAGGAGCGAATCCGAGAAGGGCGCTGGGAAGCGCAAGGAGCGATGTGGGTTGAACCGGACACCAACATTTCCGGCGGCGAAGCATTGGTTAGACAAATCCTTTACGGCAAGCGTTTTTTCCGGGAGGAGTTCGGGCAGGACATGAAGGTGCTGTGGCTGCCGGACGTGTTCGGCTATACCGGAAGTCTGCCGCAGCTGCTGCGGAAGTCCGGCGTCGATTACATGATGACGCAGAAACTGTCCTGGAGCGTATACAATACGCATCCGCACCATAGTTTCCTATGGGAAGGCATCGACGGGACGCGAGTGCTGACCCATCTGCCTCCCGAGGATACGTACAACAGTCCGGCCGCGCCAAGATCGCTGATGAAGATCGAGCAGCGGTATCTGGACAAAGGCGTATCGGAGCATGCGCTGATGCTGTTCGGCATCGGCGATGGCGGTGGCGGTCCGGGGGAGGAGCATCTGGAGCGTCTGGCGCGGGAACGGGATCTCCTGGGCCTCCCGCCGGTGATCCAGGAATCTTCGCTGGCATTCTTTCGGCGGCTGGAACGGGAAGCGGAGCGGTTCCAAACCTACAAGGGCGAGTTGTACCTGGAGAAACATCAGGGGACGCTGACCAGCCAGGCCCGCAACAAATGGTATAACCGCAAGCTGGAAAAAGCGCTCCGCGAACTGGAATTCGCGGCTACTCTGGCCTGGGCTCTGACCGGGGCCGCGTACCCCGTGGAGCGGCTGGAGCGGATCTGGAAGGAAACGCTGCTGTACCAGTTCCACGACATTCTGCCGGGTTCCTCGATTACGCGGGTGTTTGAGGAGTCGCTGGCCCGGTATGCCGAGCTGTATCGGGAGGTGGAGGCGATGCTGGACGAAACCTATGGAGAAATCGCCGGCTTCATTGCGGAGCCGGGAAGGCCGGTGCTGTTCAACTCCCTGCCTTGGGACCGCGAGGATTGGGTGCAATGGGAGGGCGGATGGCACAAGGTGAGCGTTCCGGCAATGGGGTATCTTCCTCTGGAAGCGGCTTTGCCTACAACGGCGGAAGAAGAACCGGCCTTATCCGTGTTACGGGCAGCCGACGGATGGCTGGAAAACGACCGGTTGTCGATTCGTTTCGATGAAAACGGGGGTCTGCAATCCGTTTACGACAAAACCTGCGGACGGGAGGCTCTTCAACCGGGCGGAAGCGGCAATATGTTAACGGTGTACCATGATGACGGGGATGCGTGGGATTTTCCCCGGGATTACCGCGAGATGAAGGCGGGACGGATGAAGCTCGAACAAGCCAAAGCCTATATCGACGGGCCCCGGGCCGTCATGGAACAGGAGTACCGCTTCGGCGAATCGACGATCCGGCAAAAAATCATGCTTTACGAAGGCGGAAGCGCCGTGATCTTCGAATCGGAAGCCGATTGGCGGGAAACGGGTAAAATGCTGCGCGCGGCTTTCCCTTTAAACGTCGCCAGCGATCAGGTCAACTGCGAGATTCAATTCGGCCATCTGAAGCGCCCGACTACCCGGAACACGCTGCTGCAGATGGCGCAGGACGAAATTTGCGCCCATCATTTTATCGATCTTTCCCAGCCCGATTACGGGGTGGCGCTGCTTAACGACTGCAAGTACGGACATAGCGCGGAGGCGAACGTTATCGATATCAATCTGCTGCGCAGTCCGTCCTACCCGGATGAAACGGCGGACCGGGCCCGGCACCGGTTTACGTATGCCCTGCATCCGCACCAAGGGAATTTTATCCGGGCGGAGGTGTACAAAAAAGGCTACGAGCTGAATATCCCGCTGCGAGCCGTTCAAGCGTCGGCGATGGGTGACGGAACGGCGGTATCCGAGCCGCCGCGCACGGCCGGCCCATTGTTGCGGCTTCATGCCGACAACGTTATGGTGGAGGCTGTCAAAAAGGCGGAGGACAGCGGCCATTTGATCTTGAGATTATACGAAACCTCGGGAACGGCGGCCCGCGGGACACTAGAACTGGGATTCGATTGCCGCGTCATTGAGGAAACGGATTTGATGGAGGCGCCGATCCGGGTTCTTGGGAAAAACGGACGCGAAGTGGAGTTGGATTTTACCCCGTTTGAAATCAAAACCATCCGTGTAGAACTAGCGAAGTCTTAGTGGGGAGGTGGGAGGCTATGAAGCCGGCGTTATGTTAACGCTCACAGCATCCTCGGAATTAAATTGGAATGAGAGAGGAAGATGACCCATGAAAAGCGGCTTTCGTCCGCCCGCCGTCCCTTTGGTTACGGTGGATCCTTATTTCAGCGTCTGGTCGATGGCGGATCGGCTCACGGACGATTATACCCGGCACTGGACCGGGCAGCGGAACGCGCTAACCGGCCTGATCAGGGTTGACGGCGAGCCTTACCGTTTCGCCGGAAGGGTCGAGCCTAGCGCCGAAAGGTATTATACCGAGCCGGCGGCGATGGAACAGACCGGACTGGAGGTTACGGCGCTGACGACCGCCTATCGGTTTGCAGGGGGCGGCGTAGCGCTGGAAGTGAACTTTACGACGCCTCTGCTGCCGGACGATCTGGAAGTGTTGTCGCGTCCCGCTTCCTATATCCAATTAACCGTTCGTTCCCTGGACGGCGGTCCCCACCGGGTCCAGCTCTATTTGGATGTGACCGGGGAATGGTGCGTGGACAGGAGCGACCAGCGGGTCGTTTGGCAAAAAAGCGAGAATCCGAGCGGACTTGACCTAGTTCGGATGAGCCATGAAACACAGAATTATCTGAACCGGTCGGGAGACGATTTGCGGATTGACTGGGGAACCCTGTACCTGGCGGTTCAGGCTGGGGAATCGGCCTCCGTTTTCGCCGGGTCTGCCGGGCTGCGCAAGCGGTTTGTAAGGGAGGGGAGGATCGATGATCCGCACGCTTATGAAATATCCCAGCCTAGAGCCGTCCGCGACGGTTATCCCGTCCTCGGCCAGCTTTGGGATTGCGGCGAGGTGGGGGAGGAAGCCCTCTCCCGGGTGGTGGTGCTGGCCTACGATGATGTTTATGCGATCGAGTATTTCGGCGAGAAGCTCCAGGCTTATTGGAAAAGAAACGGAACGACCGTCCCGGCGATGCTGGAGGCCGCCTTCGCGGAAGCGCCCGACCTCTTGCGGCGCTGCCGCTTATTCGATCAACGTCTGAGGGAAGAGGCCGCTCGGTCCGGCGGAGAAAAATACGCCGATTTGCTTGCTCTGGCTTACCGTCAGGCGATCGCCGCCCATAAGCTGGTGACGGGCCCGGACGGGGAGGTTCTGTTCATGTCCAAGGAATGCTACAGCAACGGCTGCATCGCCACCGTGGACGTCAGCTATCCTTCGATCCCTTTGTTCCTGCTCTATCAGCCCGAACTCGTACGCGGCATGATGCGGCCGATCTTCAAGTATGCCGCGAGCGAGGCCTGGCCTTTTGAGTTCGCTCCTCATGATGTCGGCCAATACCCGCTGGCGAACGGTCAGGTGTATGCGGAGAACAAGCTGGAGGGGCAAATGCCCGTGGAGGAATGCGGAAACATGCTGATTATGGCCGCTGCCGTCGGCTTAGCCGACCGCCGGCTTGATTGGCTGGATCCCTACAGGCCGCTGCTGAAGCGGTGGGCGGATTATTTGTGCGAGCACGGGCTTGATCCCGAAAACCAGCTCTGTACGGATGATTTCGCGGGTCACCTGGCCCGGAACGCCAACCTGTCGGTCAAGGCGGCCATGGGGGTTGCCGGCTATGCGATTCTATTGGAATTGCAGGGGCGCCATTCCGAGTCGGAGCACTATTCCAAGACAGCCCGGGAGATGGCGGCAACATGGGCGGAATTGGCCGAAGACGGGGACCATGCCAAGCTCGCTTTCGGTCAGGACGGAACCTGGAGTTTAAAGTACAATCTGATCTGGGACCAGATTTTCGAGACGCGGATTTTTGACGAGGAGATCGCTCGAACCGAGACAGCCTGGTACGCCAAAACACAAAATGGTTACGGTGTTCCCCTGGATAGCAGGGAGACGTATACAAAGGCCGATTGGCTCGTTTGGGCCGCTGCGCTAACAACGGAAAGGGAAGCATTCATCCATTTGGTGGAACCGCTCTGGAAGGCGCTGCACGAGACAATGGACCGCGTGCCGTTTACGGACTGGTACGACACGAAGAGCGCCCGTCAACTGAATTTTCAGCACCGCAGCGTCGTCGGCGGAATATTCATCAAATTATTGAAGGATCGAGGCTTTAAAAGGTAGGAGCTTAGCGTTCGAGGATATCAAAGAGCCGCAGGTCATTGGACCTGCGGCTCTTCAATCCTATTTCAAGGTTCCACGGTGACTTCGCCATCCGGGTCGCCGTCTTTGACGAGGGCTTTCAGCCGAGGGAGCTCCAGATAATGGCATAGGCACTCCAACTGGCCCGGCGTCTTCTCCTCACTTTGGCCTTGGACCGTAACGGCCTCGCGGTTTAAGTAAAGCATCAGCCGCTCCTGAATTTCGGCGGGACGGTCCGTTTGGATCCGTACCCGCACTTGCAGGCGGATGCCCCGCAGCAGAATTTTCATCGATTCATGGGCGAGGATATAAGCGGTCACCGAGTAAACGGCCTGCTCGAAGCCGAAGTGAAAACCGGCCGCAAGCAGGATGGTGCAATTCAGCAGCAGCCTCATGCCCTCGAACGGGAAAAGCTGGCGCTGCTTTCGGGGCAACCCCTCCACGGTCTGCCCGGCCGTATCCAACGCGCCGCCGAAACGGAGGGCGAGCCCCAGCCCCGATCCGAGACAGAGTCCACCGAGCAGAGCCGCAGGCAGCGGGTCGCCCGTTAAAGCGGGGGAGGGATGGAGGACCAGCGTCCCCAGCGAGAATACGAGCAGCCCGCAAACGGTGAACAGGCCGAACGGGGCGTCGATATTTTTTCGTTCCAATAGAATCAACGGTAAATTCAGCAGGAAAAGAAACAGCCCCAATTTCATTTCTGCGGTTAAGGCGAACAGAACGGATAATCCGGTCATTCCGCCTACGACGATGCCGTGCGGCATCAGAAACAGCTCCAGCCCCGCGGCTGCGAGAATCGCCCCGGTCATGACCCCGAAAAACCGGGTAAAGGGCAGGTTCCTTATCTTCCTAAAGCGCCGGAGCTTGACGGCTGAATCGGTGGCGAGTTTGGCTTTCAAGCGAACTCCCCCCTTTCAGGGGCCGTAAGGCCCGGTTATTCGATCCTTCTATATGAATGAAGAAGGGTAACCGAGGTTAAGAAGAGGTTTCCTCCTGCAGCGGTTTATTCTGCGCAAGACGTTTCCGGTAGCGATGTTCGAATTTGAAGACTTTATCCAACATCTTCAACACCCATTTGCTTTCTTTGGCCATCAAAGGGCCCAAGATCGCCAAAATCAAAACATACAGCGCGGCGAAAGGCTGCAAAATAGCCATGAGCCCCCCGGCTTTGCCAAGGTTGACCAGGATGATCGAGAATTCACCGCGGCCCATAATCGTCAGGCCGATATTGATGGATGCTTTCGGCGACAACCCGGCTTTGCGGCCCGCAATCATTCCCGCCGTAATATTTCCGATTAAGGTAAGGATAACGGCAGCCAGCGAATACCAGACCGCTCCGCCCAATTGCATCGGGTCGATGGACAGACCGAAGCTGAAGAAGAAGGCGGCCCCGAAAAAGTCGCGGAACGGAATGACGAATTTCTCAATGCGTTTGACATGCTCGGTTTCGGCAAGCACCAGGCCGAGCAGAAGAGCGCCGATCGCTTCGGCGACGTGGATGGTTTCGGAAAATCCGGCGATCAGAAACAGGCCGGCAAAAATGACGAGAATAAACAATTCATTGGAACGAATATTCAATACGCGGTTTAGCAGAGGAACGAGCTTTCGTCCGACGAACAGCAGCAGCAGCATATAGCCGAGCGAAATCGCCGTCGATATTAGAACTCCCCCGATCGTTGACGACCCGCTGAGAATCAGGCCCGACAGAACGGAGATATAAAGCGCGAGGACAACATCTTCAAACATGGTAATGCCCAAAACCATTTCCGTTTCGGGGTTGGCGGTTCTTTTCAGATCGACTAGCACTTTGGCTACGATCGCACTGGAGGAGAAGGTGGTTATACCGGCGATGACCAGAATTTCGGGTAAAGGGAAGGAGGAGACGATACCAAATAAGACGCCGAGCGAAAAGTTGATCCCGATATAGATCGCTCCGCCCATGACAATCGATTTACCGGATTTGATCAGCCGGCTGACCGAGAATTCCAGACCCAAATAGAAGAGAAGGAAAAGCACGCCGATGCGGCCCATAAAATCGATAAACGGGGCGCTTTCGATAAAGCGGAAATCCAGATGGCCGAGTTCCATGGCATGGGGCCCTACGACCATCCCGATAATGATATAAAAAGGAATAACGGACAGACGAAGTTTTGCGGAGATCAGTCCGGCGGCCGCGATCAAAGCGACCGCCAGGCCGATCTCAAGCACGATATGATCCATTCAACCACTTCCATTCAATAGAATATGTCTGATTTGTTGTTGGTGCAGACGTTCGCCGATCACGACAACGAGGGCGTCGGCCGTTAGCATCAAATCCGGTCCCGGATTGACGTGTTTTTTCTGATTTTTTTCGATAACCGCGATAATCGTCGCGCCGGAGCGTTGACGAATACGCAGTTCGCCGATCGTTTTGCCGATCGCTTTATAGTTCGGCTCCAAACGGTACCATTCGATGATCAGGTCGCCCAAAGCGACTTCGATATTTTCCAAAGCGGTCGGCTGATATGTTACGCCGCCGATAATCGCGGACACGTATCTGGCTTCGTCATCATCCAAAGTGACCATGGAGATGCTGTCATCCGGATTTTCTTCATCAAAATGAAACATCTCGCGTCGGCCGTCATCATGAATGATGATCGTCAGCTTTTCCCCGCTGCGCGTCTGGACTACAAATTTTTTACCTATGCCTGGTAATTCGGTTTCTTTAAGATTCATGAGTTTCAAGCCTCCAGTGTTCAGGTAGTATCCCGTACCGGGATGGAAAGTTGAAGAATAGACCGACACGTTTCCCGTTATGGGTTTGCGGCGGACGGTGCGGCTTATGCCACATACATACTCGTAAATTTAATCGGCATGAGCAGGATACGCTTTTTGAATAAGTAAAAAAGCGGTCGGAACGGCACGTTGGGGGTCGCCAACAGCAGGAAAATACAGGCGCAAGCCGCTGCAATCGTGAGCGGGGCCCTGTCCATGAGCTGCTTGCCGGCATGACCCGAGTTCAGCCGCAGGATCACTTTGTGGGAATGCGCGGCCTGCCTCGTTTCATAAGCGTCCCTTTCGATGCCCGATTCCGCTTCCGGAGCCGAAGAAAAAACAGGGAGGGACAGCATCATAAAGACGGCGAGCAAAACGACGGCCAGCGTACCGGCGACGGTTTTGATTCGAAGCTTCATGACCATCCCTCCCTTGGTTTGAAAGTTACTTACCTAAAAGGATAGCATACTATGCCTTTGATCTCAAAGGATTTGACCATTAAAAGTAACGGACCAGGATATAAATACTGGAGATCAGGACCGATAGGAGCATCAACGGAAAGCCGAACTTAAGGAACCTCACGAAGGTGATCGGTTCACCTTCCTTCGCGGACATCCCGGCCGCTATCAAATTCGCGCTGGCACCGATGAGGGTGCCGTTGCCGCCGAGACAGGCGCCGAGCGCCAAGCTCCACCATAACGGTTCCAGATTGGTGATCCCCATGCCGCCCATGTCCTGGATCATCGGGATCATCGTGGCCACGAACGGAATATTGTCCAGAAATGCCGAAGCGATGGCGCTGAGCCACAAAATGAGCATCGAGGTGAACAGCGGATCGCCACCGGTCAATTTAATCGCCTGTTCGGCCAACTGCTTAATCGTTCCCGTCTCTACTAAACCGCCGACGAGGACGAACAGGCCGACGAAGAAGAAAATCGTTGGCCATTCGACGGATTGAAACGCTCTTTCCATCACATGCTCGCCGGTAAGCAGCAGCAGGATAAAGGCCCCGGCCAAAGCGACGGTCGCCGATTCGAGATGGAAGGTCTGATGCATAAAGAAGCCCAGCAGCGTAAGTCCCAGGATCGTCAAGCATTTGACCAACAGTTTGCGGTCCGTGATGAGGCCGTCCAGACTCATCTCCATCATTTTTTTACGGTTCTCGGGGGAAGTGATCAGCCCCTTGCGAAAAATCGCGATAAATAGCGGCAGCGTTACAGCCATAATAAGGATCGCCACCGGAGCCAGATTTTGCAGGAACGCCATGAACGTCAGTTCTTTGACCGCGCTGCCGATCATAATATTCGGCGGGTCGCCGATCAGGGTTGCTGTTCCTCCGACATTAGAGGCGATGACCAGCGAGAATACATAGGGAAAAGGCTTGACCTGCAGCCGTCGGGTGATGCTGAAGGCCACGGGCACCATGAGGATAATGGTTGTGACATTGTCGAGAAAAGCCGACCCCGTCGCCGTAATCAGCGCGAGCAGCCAAAGGATCGTCGATGGATTTCCCTTCGCCTTCTTGGCGGTCCAGATTCCAATATAATTGAAGAGACCCGTTTCGGCGGTTGTATTGACGATGATCATCATCCCGATCAGCAGGCCGAGCGTGTTGAAATCGATATGATGGATCGCGGTTTCCTGGTCTATGATTCCCAGAACGATCATCAGGACGGCACCGCTCATGGCAAGCAGCGTCCGGTGGATTTTCTCCGAAATAATGAGTGCATAAGTCAGTAAAAAGATGGCGATAGCCCAAATGGCTTGTTGTTCCATAGTCCCCTCCCAATGAAGTGCGACAGCGATCGGCTTCTTGCTTTACATTTCCTCGTAAAGGCGAAAATATCCGAATATCCCCGAAAAAAAGCAAAAAGAGCCCGCATGTTGGCAGGCTCCTCCGATAACTGTCGTTTTCTATTGTATGCTAGTGCTTTTATCATTATATTATCAGATATTTCGATTGTAAATATAAGAATGGCAAAACAAAGCCCAACGCCGGTCTATCCCGGGGCGGAAGGGGACCTCGACTTAGGTCTAGGTCGAAAAACCGTCCCCGGTCCGTTTTGAACAAACCGTATTCCACCTAAAATAGAGTCATAAGGTCGAACAAATGAGAGGCGGTGAGAAAAATGAAAACCAATCGGCCCAATGGTTTTGCGATCATCCTGATTGCCCTTGGCGTTTTGATTCTGTTGGGTAAATTGACCCCGTTCCTGGGCAGCCTATTCGGACTGGTGATTTCGGTCTTGATGATCGCTCTCGGTTACTACGGAATCCGGCGCGGTAATGCTTTCTTCGGATGGATCGTCCTGTTCTTCGGGGTGATTTCCCTGATTTCCAAACTGGCTTGGCTGATCGTCCCGGTGCTGGGCATCGGATTGATCGTGTACGGAATCTCTTCCCTGCGAGGCAGACGTAGTTTCTGATATAGATGGAGACACTTTATTGAAATAAGAATGACCGAAAGGTGTAGGAGGGATAGGAAGTCATGAGTGTATTTCGCCGAGTACGCGATATCACCGTCGCAACATTAAATGAACGGCTGGAGCAATCTCAGGATCCGGTGCGGCTGATCGATCAGTTTCTGATTGAAACCCGCCAGGAAATTGCCGAGGCCGAGAAACTGCATCATCAATATGCCGGTCACACCAAGCAATTGAAACATCAGGTCGATCAGGCAACAACGATGCGGAACAAACGCGAAGAGCAAGCGCTCCTCGCTCTGAAAGCCGGAGAAGAACATCTCGCCAAGCTGGCGTTGCAAGAGAAGATGCTTTATGACGAGAAAATTGAACAATATTCCGAGCTCTATACACAAAGCCTGGAATCGTTGCAAGAGTTGGAAAATCAGCTTCATGAGCTGAAGACCGAGTATCAGGTCGTCTACAGCAAGCGGCAGTATTACTATGCCAGAATGGAAACGCTGCGGCTGCAGCAGCGGATGAATCAGCGGATGAGCGGATACGGCATGCAGGATGTGCCGAAGATGTTCAACCGTTTGGAGGACCGGGTTTCCGATATGGAGTGGGAGGCTCGCAGCTTGCGCGATCTGCGGAAGGCGGGACAGGATTTTGTGAACCAGGCCGGATCGGTTATCCAATCGACACTGGAACAGGAGCTCTCCCGTTTGAAGCAGAAGCTGAATAACAAAGGGGAGGAGTAACGCGAATGGGTAGAATTTACCGCTCAAGACGGGATAGATGGGTTAGCGGCCTGCTTGGCGGGCTGGGCGAATCCTTCGGAATCAGTTCCACGGCGCTTCGGATCCTGACGATCATCAGCGTGCCCTTTACGGGCGGAACGACCATCTTTATATACTTAATCGCCTCTTTGGTGATCTCCAAAGAGCCTTATGAACCGTTCGATCCCTATTTCAATCAGGGTTGGCAGGGGAACGGAGGAGCCGGCGGATATGGAGGTTTCGGCCCGGGCCATATGGGGAATCCCGGCAATCCGGGGAACCCGGGTTATGGCTACGGTTCGCGTCGGCCGCCGAATCAACCGCCGTTTGCAAGCAACCCTTACCAGGCGAACCAACCTTACAGCAATGCCGGAATGAACGGGTTCGGCGGCGGAGAGGCCTCGAATCTGGATTCCATGATGGAAGATATCGAGAAGAAAGCGATGAAGAAAGAACTGGAAGAACTGCGAAACAAACTGTCTAAATATGAGAAGGGAGAAGTGTAAACAATGGGAGTATTCAAAAGAATTAAAGATATTACGAAAGCGTCGGTAAATGATTTGCTGGATAAGGTGGAAGACCCGATTGTGATGTTGAACCAATATCTGCGCGACATGGAGGCCGAAATCCGTGACGCCGAGGTAACGGTAGCGAAACAAATGGCCAACGAGCGCAGAATGAAGCAGCGCCTGGACGAGGCGGTTCGTATCTCCGCCCAAAGAGAAGCGCAAGCCGAAGTGGCGCTCCGCAACGGTCAGGAAGAAGTGGCGCGAAAGCTGTTGGAAGAAAAGATCCACTACGATCAAAAGCATTCCGAATTCAGCGAACTGCACGCCCAATCCGAAGCGCAGGCTAACGAATTGAAGCAGCAGCTCCATGAAATGAAGGATGAGTTCTACAAACTGCGCAACAAACGGAATGAGCTGGTAAGCCGTGCGCAAATGGCGAAGGCCAGAAAACAAATGTCGCAAATCAGCAGCCTGCATTCGATCGAAAGCGGCAACGCGTCGCTCGGATTCCACCGTATGGAGGAAAAAATCATGCAGATGGAGGCGGAAGCCGAAGTGGCCGGCGTTGTTTACCGCGGAACGTCTTCCTCGTCCTACATCAGCCCGGCTGACGCCGAGAAACAGTTGAAAGTGGACGCTCAACTGGAGGCGTTGAAAGCCAAGCTGAATCCTTCCGAAAAGCGCGAAGAAAGCGTGGAATAACAGCTACACAGTCCATGGGACAATGTGGTATGCTAGACAGGGTAAAGCCATGCGGTATGGAATCCATACCGTTATGGCTTTTCCGACTTATGAACCGGCAGGAGGTGCGGCATGGACACAAAGAAAAGGTTCTTGGCCATCGGGTTGATCGGACTTGGCGTATTGATGATTTTTGGCAAATGGCTGAGTTTTTTTACCATTGTCGCCCTCTTTCTTTTGGGTTACGGCATTTATAAAATTCGCCAGGGGGAAGAGGTCCGCACCGGGTACATTTTGCTAGCCGTGGGCGGAGGGCTGATCCTGCTGGACCACTTTATGCTGGTCGTGGCGATCCTGATGGTTTCGCTGGGCCTCTATTATGCGAAAGTTCGCAAAACCCAGCCGCAAGGCGGTTATATGCAAAAGCAAAGCATCACTTCCAGCATTCACTGGGACCGCGATCCCTGGACGCTGAGAAATACGAGCATGTGGCATGTGCTTGGAGAGATCGATATCGATATGTCGCTGGCCATCTCGGAGGGGCCTGACAGTATCTTGATGTTCCAAGGCGTCGTAGGGGATATCGACCTGGCGGTTTCGGAGGATTACGGCGTTGAGATCGAAGCGTTCGTCCTGTTCGGGCAAATTGATTTCAGCCTGGACCGGGAGACGGGAATGCTGAACCGGTTGTACTGGAAATCGCCGAATTATGAGGAACGCGAACATAAGGTGAAAATAATCATTTCCTATCTGGTCGGAGATGTTGATATACGATTAATTTAGAGAGGAGGATCGCCTTCGCATGAGGAACAGAAAGCCGCGGAACATGGTCTCCCGCAGTATGCGGGAGGGGATCCTTCTATGTTTTGTTTTGTTGGCCGTCATCGTATATACGCTTTATACATATGGATATGTCGAACCCTCCACGAATTGGAAGACGGGAATCAGCGCGGGCTTGACGCTGCTTACCCTGCTGCTGAGCATCGGTGCGGCTTTCGGCTTTTTGCAGGGCTACCGGCAGAAGCGTAAGCTGGACTTGCTGCGGGACGCGCTGCTGCAATGGGAGAAAGGCAATCAGACCGGGACCGTCCCCAAACTGGGCGACGACGAGATCGGCGGCCTGGGCGAGCAACTGGAGCGGATCGGTAAACGCTGGGAGGAGCAGGTCAGCTCGCTGCAGCGTCTATCGACCCATAATGCGCAGCTGGCGGAGCAGGCCCGGATATCGGCGATCGTGGAGGAGAGACAGCGGCTGGCCCGTGAACTGCACGATGCGGTGTCCCAGCAGCTGTTTGCGATCTCCATGACGGCCACGGCGGTCGGAAGGACGCTGGAAAAGGATTTTGACAAGGCGCAGCGCCAGGTGGAACTGATCGAGGAGATGGCATCGGTCGCCCAATCGGAGATGAGGGCCTTGCTCCTACACTTGCGTCCGGTGTATCTGGAAGGTAAGGAACTGTCTCAAGGCCTGAAGGAACTCGTCAGAGAGTTGAAAACGAAAGTGCCGATGGACCTCTCGTTGGAAATGGACGAGGAGTTGAATCTCGGGAAGGGGATCGAAAACCACCTGTTCCGGATTATCCAGGAGGCCATGTCCAATACGCTCCGGCATGCCAAAGCCGATAAGATGGAAATCCGTATTCACCGGAAAGGCGACGCGGTCAAGGTTACGCTGCGCGACAACGGCATCGGCTTCCAACTGGACGAGAAGAAACAGGCTTCCTATGGATTGTCGACCATGCAGGAACGGGTCGGCGAGATCGGCGGGTCCATCCAGTTCATTACCGCTCCCGGCAAAGGGACGCGCATAGAAATTACGGTACCGTTATTGATTGAGGAATTCGGAGGTGAGAATCATCATGGAGATGGAAGAGGACAAGATGATTAAAGTACTGCTGGTGGATGACCACGAGATGGTCCGGATCGGGTTGGCCGCCGTGCTCGGCACCGAAGACGGCATCGAAGTCGTAGGGGAAGCCAGCAGCGGGGTAGAGGGCATCCGCCTGGCCCAGGAATACAAGCCGGATGTCGTCCTGATGGATCTGGTAATGGAAGGAATGGACGGCATCGAAACGACGCGTCAACTGCTGAAACTCTATCCCGATTGCAAAGTCATCGTGCTGACCAGTTACCTGGACGACGAGAAGATGTATCCCGTCATTGAAGCGGGGGCCTTCAGCTACCTGCTCAAAACTTCACGCGCCTCCGAAATCGCGGAGGCGATCCGCGCCGCGGTCCGGGGACAATCCGTCCTGGAATCCCAGGTGGCTTCCAAGATGATGAACCGTTTCCGCCAGCCGAAAGCGGAGACGCCGGCTCATGAAGAGTTAACCGAGCGGGAAATGGATGTGCTTCGTCTTCTGGCTCAAGGGAAATCGAATCAGGATATCGCCGATGATCTGATTATCGGCATCAAGACGGTGAAGTTTCATGTTACGAACATTCTGGCCAAGCTGGGCGTGGAAGACCGCACGCAGGCGGCGATTTACGCCTACAAGAACGGCCTGGCCGAATGAATGGAAAGCGGACCTAGAAGGAAGGGGTCCGCTTTTTTTGTTTTGTTATTGTGTCAGCTGAGAAACGAACGTATATATCGGCCGCCGGCGGGGCATTCTGAAGCTAATGATAGATTACTAGATTAGCGGAGGGAATTTCGATGCGGAAGCCGGGCGGATTGAAGAACAACAGAATGATGGGGATGGCGGGATGCGCCCTGGTGCTGGTTCTAATCATCGCCGGTTTTCTCGGGCGCGGCGAATCATCGGCGGTTCCTGCGGTTACCGATCATGCGATGGGAGACAAGCATTCTCCCGCCGCGGCCGCGGCTCAATGGGAGCAATTGATGGAACTGGCCGCAGGGGCCGTGCGGGAAGATCTCCAAGGGACGGCAAAGTGGCAGGGGGCGTGGCCGACCCTGCTGTCGCCGGAGGAAGCGGCGGGCGCCCTGGCTTCCCGGCTGGGCTTGGGCGGAATCCGGGAAGAGCGGGTGCAGGGCCGGACCGTTTACCGGGCGTCGGGCGACGCGGAAGCGATCGCTTCCAGCTTGACGTTAACGAAGTTCCCCGGGGAAGACGAGAGTTATTATGTCGTGCTGCGTATGGAGGGCCAGGGGGCTGGGGCTGTTCGAGGGATGAAGGAACGGATCGCGCTGAGCGGGGAATCGTTGGCGGATGAAGGCGTCCGTATCCAATGGAATGGCGCCTTGCAGGGGGAACTCAACCCGGAGGCGGCAGGACAGGCTTCTGCGGAACAAGCGGTGCAATCACCGCTTCACCGCAGTCTCTCGACCCTGGAAAAAGGGAACTGGCATGCATTAAATTTAACGGCAGTGGAAGATTATGAGGACGGAGGGACGATCAGCCGCTCGTACACTGTTCCGGACATGGCAATTTCCGTCGCAAGCGGCGGCCATCAGGTTTCATTGCAGATGGCTGTTCATCGGAACGACCTGACCGGCCGGGAGGAGATTTCGCTCGGCTCGCCGTTATTGACAGTTGAATATTAATGAGACAAAAATAAATATTAGATAAAAGTTAAATGAATTTTCAGAAAAGCAGAGCATTTTTGGTATGAATATGATGGCATCATTTTTAGGAATATGCTAAAATTACATCACATCCAGTGATGCCGTGTAAATTCATATCATTGGTTGGAATTTGAATAAATATTCACTATATTACATAGAAAGAAATGAGGAGCCATGGCTGAATTTGAAAATTTAGAATCACTGCAAACACCTGGAGCGGTATTTTTTATTTTTGGGGCAACCGGAGATTTGGCACGCCGTAAGCTCTTCCCTGCCATATATTCGTTATATCGCGAAGGAAAACTGGCGGAGGATTTCGCGGTAATCGGCGTAGCGCGCCGGCCGCGCACACAAGAAGAATTCCGTGACGACGTCCATCGCTCCATTCAGGAGTTTTGTCGCTATAAAGTAAAGGATGAGGCCGCTTGGGCGCAGTTTGCCGAGCACTTTTCCTACAAATCGCTGGATATCAACAATATCGATGGGTACCATGAACTTCGGGAACTCACGGAGACGGTCGAGTCGCGCTTTAGCATTCCGGGCAATCGGCTGTTCTACCTTGCGCTTGCCCCCGAGCTGTTCGGCAGCGTATCCTTTAACTTGCAGAAAGGCGGCATGCTGAACAGCGGCGGCTGGCATCGTCTGGTCATCGAGAAGCCGTTCGGCTATGATCTGCTCTCCGCACAGAAGCTGAATGAAGAGCTGAACCAGGTCTTTAAGGAAGAGGAAATCTATCGGATCGATCACTATCTCGGCAAAGAGATGGTTCAGAATATCGAAGTGATCCGCTTTGCGAACGCGTTCTTTGAACCGCTTTGGAACAACAAGCACATCTCCAACGTGCAAATCACGCTGAGCGAAACGGTCGGCGTCGAGGAGCGCGGCGGATATTACGACCACTCCGGCGCTTTGCGGGATATGGGCCAGAACCATATGCTGCAGATGCTGACGATGATCGCCATGGAACCGCCAAGCCGTTTGTTCCCGGAAGATATCCGGGACGAGAAGGTGAAGGTGCTCCGTTCCTTACGGCCGTACGGTTCGGCTCAGGAAGTGAAGGAGAACGTCGTCCGCGGGCAGTACACGGAAGGCGAAGCGGGCGGCAAGAAGCTGCCGGGGTATCGCCAAGAGGACAAGGTGGACCCGAATTCGAATACGGAAACCTATTTTGCGGCCAAAGTATTCGTAGATAACTTCCGTTGGGCGGGCGTTCCGTTCTACATCCGTACCGGGAAACGCCTTCCGGTCAAAACGACGGAGGTTGTGGTAGAGTTCAAGCAAATGCCGACGAATGTGTATCTCGGACAGAAGCATAACCTCGAACCGAACCTGCTGGTCATCCGCGTAAATCCGATGGAAGGCATCTACATCAAGATCAACGCGAAGAAGCCGGGGTCGGATTCCAAGATCGAACCGCTCGCCATGGAATTTTGCCAAAGCTGCCAGGTCGGCATCAACTCGCCGGAAGCTTACGAACGCTTGATCCATGACGCGGCTAACGGGGATTCCACTTACTTTACCCGCTGGGATGAAGTGGCGACGGCCTGGGCTTTCGTCGATCGGATCGCTTCCGCTTGGGCGCAAAATCCGGCCGACATCAGCAAATATCCTGCCGGCTCCTGGGGGCCGAAGGAAGCCGATGAGCTGCTGGCCAAAGACGGGTTCCACTGGTGGCCGGTCAACGGTCAGGAAGAGGACAACGTCGTCTGGGTTAGACCTTAGAAAGATTAGCTATAGATGTGTACGAGCCGTCTTCGAGCGATAAGCTTGGGGGCGGCTTTTTGTTTGAGGCTTTAGCCAGTTGAGCTCGCGAAGCGCGCTACACCACCTGCTATGCGGGTGGTGTAGCGCTGCTGATAGCAAAGAACCACCTGATGGGGTCGATATATAGGAGTGTTCAAGCTACTATGGATAACGAAAGGAAAAGGTGGCTTAATGGCTAATCGAAGGGATATGTCACATACAAAGAGGTGCCTAGTGTGCTTCCAAGCTTCCAACTCCAAAAAGATGCAAATCTGCAGGTATTTAAGCCGATTCCCAAGGGAATGCGAAAAAAGATGCAAATCTGCAGGAATTTCCATCAATTGTAGAGAAACGAGGCTGTTTCGTCAAAAATTCCTGCAGATTTGCAGGTATTTAGAAATTTTGAGTCCAAACAGGAAAAAAGCATGCAGATATGCAGGAATTTTATGTTATCAAGGTTGTCTGAAGGGGCACTAGGGGACTAGTAATAATCGTACCCCTTCAGGGGTAGACAAAAGCGGCAATGGCATTGTAGCTTGAACGTAGTGAAAGCTAGCGCCTTTAGATGCGAGCCGGTAATAAAGGCTTATAGCCTTAGAGAAAACTCCCCGTTCGCACGGGTGGCTTTGATTGCAGCGATAGTTTCAGGAAATTTTTTTTAAAGACAAAGTAACGGGATTCGGGCGAGGGAAGTGGCGTATGTTGAGATAAAATGTGTTACAATAAGAGACGTGACTTTGTAGAAGCGAGAGGAAAGTGAGAATGAGCAAAGCATTGGAACAACTGCAGCAGGAAGTGGATAAACGCAGAACGTTTGCGATCATCTCCCACCCGGACGCCGGGAAAACGACGCTTACGGAGAAACTGCTTTTGTTTGGGGGCGCCATCCGCCTGGCCGGTTCGGTCAAAGCGCGGAAAGCCAGCAAACACGCGACAAGCGACTGGATGGAAATCGAGAAGCAGCGGGGGATTTCCGTTACCTCTTCCGTCATGCAGTTTGATTATAAAGGACATCGCATCAATATTTTGGATACGCCGGGTCACCAGGACTTCAGTGAAGATACGTACCGCACCCTAACGGCCGCGGACAGCGCGGTCATGCTGATCGATGTGGCCAAGGGCGTCGAGGCTCAGACGATCAAGCTTTTTCAGGTATGCGCCAAACGGGGGATCCCGATCTTTACCTTCATCAACAAATTGGACCGCGAAGGCCGCAACCCGTTTGAGTTGATGGAGGAAATCGAGCGTGTGCTCGGCATCCGCTCCGTACCGATGAACTGGCCGATCGGCATGGGCCGCGAGCTGTGCGGAGTGTACGACCGGATGAAAAATCAAGTGGAGCTGTTCCAAGGGGACGATCACTCGAACATCCAGGTCACCAAGGTGAAGGATTACACGGACCCGGTGATTCGTGAAATGGCCGGCGAATATTTGCATGACCAACTGTGCCAGGATGTCGAGCTGCTTGATGTGGCGGGCGATCCGTTTGATCTTGAAAAAGTGAAGCGCGGCGAACTTACACCGGTCTTCTTCGGCAGTGCGGTCAACAATTTCGGTGTGCAGACATTCCTCGAGAACTTTCTGCAGCTTGCCCCGAAACCGGAACCTCGTCGCAGCACGAACGGACTTGTGGAGCCGACGAACGAGAAGTTCTCGGGCTATGTCTTCAAAATCCAGGCGAATATGAACCCGGCGCACCGCGACCGGATCGCGTTTTTGCGTATCGTATCCGGGAAGTTCGAACGCGGCATGTCCGTCAAGCACGTGCGTGCGGGCAAAGAGATTAAGCTGTCCCAGCCGCAGCAGTTCCTGGCCCAGGATCGGGATATCGTCAGCGAAGCTTACCCGGGGGATATTATCGGGCTGTTTGACCCGGGGATTTTCCGGATCGGCGATTCGCTCAGCCAGGGCAGCGAAGTTGTATTCGACGAGCTTCCGACGTTCTCGCCGGAGATTTTCGCCAAAGTAACGGTGAAAAATGCGCTCAAGCACAAGCAATATCAAAAAGGGATCGACCAACTGACCGAAGAGGGGACGATTCAGGTATTCACCACCGTCGGTTTTGAAGATACTCTGCTCGGTGTGGTGGGGCAGCTGCAGTTCGAGGTGTTCGAGTACCGGATGAAGGGCGAATACGGGGTGGACGTTCAGCTTCAGCGCATGCCTTTCCAATTTGCGCGCTGGATCGTGGCCGATAAGATCGACCCGTCGAAATTCCGGATCAACTCGACGCTCGTCAAAGACAAGAAGGGGAACTATGTCGCCTTGTTCGAGAACGAATATGCGATGCGCACGGCCATGGAAAAAAATCCGGACGCCCAGTTCCTCGAAACAGCGCCTTAAGCAACTTGAGATATTAGCGTTTTGCCGTCCGCCGGGGCGGCTTCTTTTTTTGCCATAAACGGGTGAGGGGGATAAGCAGAACGAGCCTCTTGAACGCCAAAAGCGGCGGCAGAAGGCTCGTTTGCGGAAAGGGGAGGGCCTATTTCAACGGCTTGATGTCGGCCGCATCGATCTGCTGTTTGAGGACGGACAGAAGCTCATTCTGCCGGGCGGTATCGATGTTTTTCCAGATCAATTCAAAAACGGCGCCAAGTCCCGGAAGCGCGGCTTCCTGGGCATCGACCGAGCCTTCGATCATTTCGCGCAGCCCTTGCTCGCTCTGGCCGTGGATTTTGTGCATAATCGCCTCGCGCAATGTCATCGTAATGGACGGCATGAATCTTTTCCCTCCTTGGTCATAGTTGTCCGCTGTTAATGTGCCCCTTACCGTCCGCGAAAATTCAAGTTTCCCGGGGAATGTGATATACTATAGCAATCCATAAATGATTCGGGATGGTGAAAGCAGATCATGGCTCATAGAGAGAAGAAACAGTTTGCCGTCATCGGGATGGGGCGATTCGGGTTGAGCGTGGCCAAGGCGTTAAGCGGAATGGGCTTCGACGTTCTCGCGATCGATTCCGACGAACAGCGTACCCAGGCCGTTTCGAATATAGTCACGCATGCGGTTTCAGCCGACTCGACCGATGAGGAAGCGCTCCGCGCCCTCGGCATCCGAAACTTTGACGTTGTGGTCGTCGCCATTGGGGAGGACATTCAGTCCAGCATTCTGACCACCTTGATCTTGAAGGATTTGGGAGGACCGCTGATCGTGGTCAAAGCCCAGAACGAACTGCACGGCAAGGTGTTGAATAAAATCGGCGCCGATAAGGTGATTTTTCCGGAGCGGGACATGGGACTGCGGGTAGCCCACCATCTGACATCCCCCAATGTGCTGGATTACATCGAGCTTTCCGACGAGTACAGTATCGTCGAATTGCGGGTGACCCAAGCGATGGTCGGGCAGAACCTGAAGGAACTGAACGTGCGGGCCCGTTTTGGCTGCAACGTGATGGCGATCAAGCGCGGGACGAAAATGAACATTTCGCCTTCTTCCACGGACCGTCTCACCGAAGGGGACATTCTTGTCGTCGTCGGGGAGAAGAACGATCTGACCAAGATGGAATTGGCGTATGCGGAAGGGTAAGGTTAGGTAAAATAGCGTTGCACCGGGGATCATGGAGCTTGGCTGCGCAGTGAAAAATTCCTGCAAGTGCAGGCTTTTTCCGTTTTGATCGGATACGGCGGGAACGCAGAGGATAAACGGGTTGTGCGCGATCGAAACGGGAAGCGGACCGCGATTTTAATCTGAACAAAGGAATGAACCATTCATGCAGATACTGTCTCCGCAAAACGGCCGGGTCAAAGAATGGGCCGGGCTTCTGGAGAAAAAACACCGGGACAAGCAGGGCAAGTTTTTGATCGAGGGAATTCACCTCGTTCAGGAAGCGCTGGAGGCGCGGGCGGACATCGAATGCGTCTGTTATGACGCAGAGGGCGGGATCCCCGCCGAGCTGGCCCAGGCCGCTTCGGCCGGCCTGGACGTGGAGTGGATCGCCGTGTCGGCGGCGGTCATCGCCAAATGCAGCGACACGAAGACGCCGCAGCCCGTGTTCGCCGTCGTCCGCAAGGCCGACGGCGGGGCGGAGCCGCTGCTCGGGCAGGCGGGCGGCCTGGTGGTGGTGCTGGACGGCGTGCAGGATCCCGGCAACGTCGGCACCATCATCCGCACCGCCGACGCGGTCGGGGCGGACGGGGTGATCGTCGGCGCAGGCTGCGCCGACATCTACGGGCCCAAGGTGCTGCGCGCCACCATGGGCTCGATCTTTCACTTGCCGGTGGTCCACGGCAAGCTCGCGGAGCTGCTGCCGCAGGCGAAGCGCCGCGGCATCCGGCTCGCCGGCACGAGCCTCCAGGGGGCGGTCAACTGCTTCGCGTACGACTTTACCGGCCCGGTATGGCTGCTGTTCGGCAGCGAAGGCAGCGGGCTCAGTCCGGAAGTCCGCGAATTGATGGACGACGGCCTCATCATTCCGATGCGCGGACGGGCGGAGTCGCTGAACGTGGCGATGGCCGCCTCGGTGCTGCTGTACGAGGCGCTGCGGCAGCGTCATTTTTCCAACAACAATAATTCCCGTCCCATGTCTAACTAACTGTCCCTGACTAAAATAACTGTCCCTAAAACACCAAAGACTGGCAGAAGATCAATCCTCACCCGATCTCTCCCCAGTCTTTTTCTCTGCCCTTTCAAGCCTATTCCCCTAATGATTGGAGGGGGGGGTTCGAAATAAAGGGAATTCTTCCCGTTAATTTGATACTTGTGCGGCTGCAGAGGTGAATTAGCTGGAAAATCTCCCGCTAATTCGCCTGAAATTGTGTATATCTGCAATAGGGCCGTGAAATAGTTGGAGGTTTTCCAGCTAAATTTGATTGAAGAGCCAAGAGTGGTATATTAACGGGAAATTTTCCCGTTAATGAAATAGACGTGAGCCGGACGATGTAAGTGTGGAGAGAGTGTAAGATTATGGCGAAGGAACGTGCGGAAGTAAGTAAGTAAGTAAGTAAGTAAGGAGACCGTTTCTGGGCAGTTAGCTTAAAAGATGCCCATAAGATGAACAGATGACGGGCAACCCGTATGGCACGACGCGTATCAGTAGGCCATCTTGAATGAAGTGCGGAAGTTTATTTTTAATAGGCTGGATTAGGGAATTAAATCTTACAGGTGGTGGCGTAATGAAGTATTTCATCACTGATATACATGGTGAGTATAAAGGGCAGTTATTGCTAAAGCATGCTGAAATTGACTTTGCGACGGACCAGCTTGTTATTGGCGGCGATATGATTAACCGGGGGAAGGAAAGCGGCAGGGTGATCAAAAAGCTAAAAGATTTGGTTGATAAATACCCCGAAAATGTATTTGCTTTGATTGGAAATCATGAGGAAATGATGCGGAATTATTTGCGGAGCGGAGATACCCTTTGGCTGTCTCATGGAGGAAAAGATACGATGAGGGATTTTGAGAAGACCTTCCCCAATGAGGCAACGAGAAAGGAATATATGGTTTAGGCGTGCAATTTGCCGATGGTGTTTGAGGATGACGAGTTTGTTTATACTCTCGCCGGCTTGAATCCTTATGAGCCAATAAACAAGCAAAACAGGGACATTTTATGGATGTCGGAAACGAATTTTTATAGTCTCCCTAAAGAGGCCCTCTTTACTTTAACCCGGAACAAACCTGTGGTGCATGGTCATACCCCCGTCGAACGGATTTATTTTGATGGAGTGCGACTCAATTGCGATTTGGGTTCAAATACATACTCGGTTATGGAAGAACGGGGACTCTGTCTGATGGAGCTGGATCGGATGATCTATTATGTTTACAAGCAATCTACAGGGAAGATCGAAGAGCGGAAAGTTTTACGATACTAGAGAAGCATTGCGGGCTTACAAGGGGCTTACTCTTACTACAGAAGAGAAGGCTGCTCTCTAAACAAAACAAAAGACGCTTATGCCGGGAGGGCTTGTCCTGGTAAGCGTCCATGTTTTACATAATTACCTATTCTGTTTCCGTTCAAAATGAACTAAACTCTGCCCGTTGGTGGAGATCACTTCTTTGTACCAATGGAAGGATTTTTTGCGGTAACGGTTCAGGGTTCCGGTCCCGTCATCATTCCGGTCGACATAGATGAATCCGTACCGTTTGCTCATTTCCGCGGTCGAAGCGCTGACCAAATCGATGCAGCCCCAAGCGGTATAGCCCATGATCTCGATGCCGTCCTCCAGCGCTTCACCCACCTGGACCAGGTGGTCGTTCAAATATTGAATCCGGTAATCGTCCTCCACCGTCGGGACCCCGTCCGCGTCCTTGATGAGTTCGTCCTTGGCTCCCAATCCGTTCTCCACGATGAACAGCGGCTTCTGATAGCGGTCGTAGAACATGTTCAGCACATAGCGAAGCCCTTGGGGATCGATTTGCCAGCCCCATTCGCTTGCCTGCAAGTAGGGATTGGTGACGCCGCCCAGCAGGTTGCCTTCCGAGTTTTTGCGAAGCTCCGGATCCGCCGTTCCGCAGGTGCTGACATAGTAGCTGAAGGAAATAAAGTCCACCGTATGCTTTAAAATCTCCTCGTCGTCGGGTCCCATTTGAATGGATATTCCGTTCTCGCGAAAATAGCGTTTCATGTACCCGGGATAACGGCCTCTGGCCTGGACGTCGGCAAAGAAGTAATTTTTATGCTCGAACTCCATGGCCGCGATGACGTCATCGGGGTTCGGGGTCAGCGGGTAAGTCGGCATACTCAGCACCATGCAGCCGATTTTTGCGTCTGGCATCATTTCGTGTCCGATTTTGACGGCCAGCGCGCTGGCGACAAGCTCGTGATGAACGGCTTGATACAGGTCCTGCTTGCTCAACTCCCGTTTCGGGGTATAGATGCCCCCGCTCAAGAACGGTTCTTCCAAAATAGAGTTGATCTCATTAAAGGTCAGCCAGTACTTGACTTTGCTTTTGTAACGGTCAAACACGGTTCTTGCGTAACGTTCATAAAAGCCGATCAGTTTCCGGTTCACCCAACCATTGTACCGCTTCGACAAATGCAGTGGGGTTTCATAGTGGGAGAGGGTTACGAGCGGCTCCATTCCGTGTTTGAGGCATTCGTCGAACAGATCGTCGTAAAATTTAAGGCCTTGTTCATTCGGTTCGAGGTCGTCCCCATGCGGAAAAATTCTCGACCAGGCGATGGAGGTCCGGAACACTTTAAAGCCCATTTCGGCAAAAAGTTGGATATCTTCCTTATAGCGGTGATAAAAGTCGATGCCCACCAGCTTCAAGTTATCTTCGGTAGGCGATTCGGTGATGGGGCCTTTGACCCCCTTTGGAGCCACATCTTGCGTGGATAACCCCTTACCGTCTTCGTTATAGGCTCCTTCGCATTGATTGGCCGCAACCGCGCCTCCCCACAAAAATCCATCCGGAAATCGGAAACCCATGATGCTCCACCTCTCTTTTTTCAAATTATCACTATAGGGTAAACGGAATGGAATGCTCTCATGCATGTCTAAGGAGAGAAGTCTTTTAGACTCACGGCTGTCGAGGTGCCGAGCGTTCTTCCAACCTTCCAACCCTGCCAACTCCAAAAAGATGCAAATCTGCAGGTATTTTTAGCGATTTTAAAGAAACGAGCCGGTTTCGTCGAAAATGCCTGCAGATTTGCAGGCATTTTCAAATTTTGGGTTCCGAACACGAAAAATTCCTGCAGATTTGCAGGAATTCGATGTTATCCAGGTTGTCTGATGGGGGACTGGTGTAGTTGGAAGAGGACGCCGTATAGCGCAGTTGAACAAAAAAAGGACAGGCACAAGATAACTCTTGCCTGTCCTTTCCGTCGTGCCGGTTGGCGTCAAATCTGCGGGATGTCCCGCGGATCGCTTGGTTCCGCCGGTCGCTCCAGCAAGCCGCCGACACCGTATTCGCTCAAATTCTTGATGAACTGCAGCGCTTCGGCCCGGGTGAGTTTCCCGGCCCCGTCGAAGCCCTTTACGCTGAGGTCGTCCGGTTTTTTACCCTGAGCGAGGCCGAAGGCCAGCAGGTAGGAAATGGCGTCATCTCCGTTAAAGTGGACGCCCTCGGCGGAGGTCAGCAGCTCGGCCGCTTGTTTGCGCAGCAGCGGCTGATTTCTGGCGGCAGCGTTCTTGCTCCCGGTTACGGGGTAATTCAATTCGTGCGCCCGATTATAGTAGGCATCGGCCCAGTAACTCGCCGGACTCGAAACCGCGTCCCCTTCAAAAGCGCGCAACAGCATCGCCAAAAACTCGGCTTCGGTCACAAGTTTGTTCGGCTGAAAGGTTCCGTCCTGGTAACCTTTGATCATGTTATGCGTCAGGCCCCACTGTACGGTAGCTTCATACCATGAACCTTGGCGGACATCGGTAAAAGCGGTGCTTGCGGCTTGGGCGCCGGACGGGAGCGAAGCTCCCAGCAAGCCGAGCAGGAGGGTTGAGGCGGTTAACGCCTTTATAAATTTGCTTTTCATTTTCATCGTATAAATCCCCTATTCTGTTGAATCATGCATGTCCATTAGGATGAAAATAGCGGAGCCGGGCCTGCCGGCTCCCTCTAGTCCGATCAGCGGGTCGTAAATTCCAAAATCAAAGGCTGCCGGAGCGGGCTGGAGACCTCTGTCAGAAGGCTCGCTTTCCCCTTAACCGTCTTGTCGATCAGGAGGCTGTAGGTCTCCTTGCCGGCAAATTGGCCGGTGCCCGGCTTCACGAAGATCCGGTTCCACAGGATATAGATCTCGGCATCCTTCACGATTTCGCCCTTGCTGTTGATGACAAAGACGTTTTCTCCCGGTTTGACGGAAGAGAGGTCGATGTACTTGAAGTTCGTGTTTTTCATGGCGACCTGCAGGCTGATACCGATCGGAACGGTAGGCTTGATTCCCTTTTTGGCCGGGAGATCGCGAATTTGCAGTTCCTGCTTAAGCTCATTCAATTTCTCCCGGAACTCCCGCCGTTTCTCTGTATCCGTCAGGGCCTCGACCGCCAGCTTGGTATCGATAAAGTCCACCAGGGTCAGAGACGTCTTGGCTTTTTCCAGGGTGGCTGCGGCTCTCTCTACCGGAGATTCCGCCTTTTCCGCCGGTTTGACCGGAAGTGCCGGGCTGCTCGGAGCAGAGCCGCCACCACCGTCACCACCGCCGCCGCCACTACCGCCGATTTGGGCGCTGCCACCGGAAGGCGCCGGCGTCGGGTTGGCCGGAATCACGATGACATCCGGCTGGGAAGGCGTGCTTGGCGCCGGCGGCGTAACCGGCGGTGTCGGAACGGAGGCCGGTCCGGTACGTACCGTCCGGCTCGCGCCTTGAGACAGATTGCCTGTGTGATCCTCGGTTTTAACGACAATCGTGTATTCGGTATCGGCAAGCAGTCCCGTCAGCTCGTAGCCTGAACCGGAAGTTTCCCCGGCAAACAGGCCGTTGATATAGATTTTCGCCTTGGCAAAATCGCCGTCCGCAGGGTTTATCCACTGAATGCGGATGGAGTTCGGCATGATCTCGATGGCTCCCCACATGACTTCTCCCGGTGCGATGGAGTCGACTGGCGGTGTTGGGTCCGGAGTTACGACAGGTCCGCTCGGGTCCGTTCCAGGATCGGTAGACGGATCGCTAGGATTCCCCGGATTGGTAGACGGATCGCTTGGGTTGCCCGGATCGGTAGATGGATCGCCAGGGTTCCCCGGATCGATTGGCGGAGCGACCGCCTGCAGCGTTCTTACCGGAATGGTTACTCCTTGGGAGCGGTTGTTGCTGCTGTCTATCGTTTTGACCGTGAGATTATAATCCGTATCCGGCATGAGTCCTTCAAATCGATAAGATGGAATTGCCGTTTCGTTAACGCTCTGGCCATTCACGTACAAGCCGAGTTTGGCGAAATCCGGATCAAGCGGATTCGTCCAGCTCAACTGAACGGAGGTGTCCGTCACTTCATCGACCTTCAAACCCGTAACTTCGGCGGGCGGTGTGGTGTCCGGCAGCGGCAGGGTCGACTCGGTCAGGGTTTGACCGGAGGCCTCGTTGCCTCTGCGATCGACGGAATTAACGCTGATTTGATAGCTTGTTTCCGGCGTCAAGCCCGTGGCCTGATAAGAAGTGCCGGGAACCTCGGAGACTTTAACGTTATTGATATAAAAGCGGTTGGTCAGAAAATCGCTATCAACCGGGTTTGTCCACGAAAAAGACAGGCTGTCGGCGGTTTTGTTCGTCACTTGCAGGTTCGTCACATCGGCCGGGGGCGTGCTATCCTCGGCAAAGGTTAAGGCGCCGAAGCCGAATTCGATATCCCGGCCGGGGGAGCCCAAATCGACGGCGTATTTCTTTAATTCCTCGCGAAGCTGTACGTTGGACATAGTCGGATGCGCCTGCTTCAGCAGGGCCAGCATTCCCGAGACATGCGGGGCGGCCTGGGATGTGCCGTTCGATAGGGCATAGCCGGGCGTACCGTCAGACTTCACATAAGTGGACAGGACTTCGACGCCGGGGGCAGCCACCTCAACCTCTTCCCCGACCGAAGAGAAATCGCCCCTTTGGTCGTATCGGTCTGTCGCCGCAACAGCGATGACGGAGCTGTATTTGGCCGGGTAGTTTACGGTATGTGTCGTGAGAGGGACCGGTACCCCATAATCGTCGACCTGGCTGTTGCCTGCCGATCCGACGATGAGAATGCCCGCGTTGTAGGCCTGATCCATCATATTGTGCAAAATGGTGGAATCCGTATCGGTTCCGAGCGAGACATTGACGATATCCATATCGTTCTGGATCGCCCAATCCATGCCCTCCAGGACGTCCTGCAAGGTCCCGTTTCCGGTTTGATCCATCGCTTTTACCGCGTAGAGTTGGACGTCCGGTGCGATGCCTACCCGAGCGCTACCGTTGCTCTTCGCTGCGATAATGCCGGCGACATGGGTACCGTGGCCGTTATCGTCGGTATAATCATTGGTGTAATCGACGGTGGAAATGCCGCCGGCGACCGTGAGCTCCGGATGGGTGGTGAGGATGCCGGAGTCGATCACCGCCACCTTAACCCCGGTGCCGGTATATCCTTGATTCCACATCGTCGTAGGCCGTACCGCTTGAAAACTCCATTCCGATTGCTCGAGCGGGATCGGATCGGAGGCGGCTTTAAAATCGGCATCCGTCGTCCGAAACGTAATATTCCGCTCAATGAGGGCTATATTAGGATCGTTGACAAGTTCTTTTAGATCGGCAGGCGTTACCGTTGCCGATACGGCCGGGATCGTGTCGAACTCGTGATTGACTTCGACGCTTTCCTCGTAAACGGCGTCTTTGCCTGCGTCATTTTTGTAGACGACGATAATTTCTTGCTCTGTTCCTGACTGCGGGTCACCGGCATAAGCCGAACCTGTCGCTCCCGAAAAAAACAGGAGGGACGTAGCGAGAACGGATGTAATGATCTGTTTGGCGCTTCTGCTCATAAGATGGTGCTCTCTCCCTTTTTAGATGGTGTAGATTCTTGGAAGTAAAATTGTAGTGGGGAACACCTCTTTTCACGGTGAATTAGGGACCCGTCATTAATAGAAAATAAATCAGGATTACTCCATATATCGGAAGCTATTACGGTATAACTTTAGAGGAGAAACGGGCTAAAGGGTCGATTTTGGCACATTTTTTTTCTGCGGAGACGCTGTCTTTCCGGGAGTTCGCCTGATTTTCCAAATGGTGGTTGACAGAGGGAGAAAAAGTGCATATAATACAATTAACAAATCGTTAATTGTTAAAAGCTGACGAAAGGAGTGAGCTTTCACCATGTCGAACGAGCAGGCTATGCAGCAGTATGACGTGAAAAAGTACGTCACCCCCGATGGATATACGGCGGATATCGCGGTGTTTACCATCCTGTCGACGAAAGCGGACATGTTTAAGCCGCCGGTCATGGACCTGCACATCATGCTGATCAAGCGCAGTATGACCGACAGCGAAGGGCGACCGAACATCGAGGCGGGCAAATGGGCGCTGCCCGGGGGCTTTGTAGCCCACACGGAAACCGCCTTCCAGTCGGCGGCGCGGGAGTTGAAGGAAGAGACCGGGGTGGAGAACATCCATCTCGAGCATTTCGGCGTCTACGATACGCCGGGGCGGGATCCGCGGGGATGGATTATTTCCAACGCGCACTACGCGATTGTCCCCGAGTATCAATTGTCCGGCCGGCAGGCCAATGACGACGCCAGCGAGGTGGAGCTTTTTTCCGTAAAAGAGGTATTGAACCTGGACCTTGCCTTCGATCACGCCCGGATTATTGAGGACGCGATCGCGGTGATCCGGCAGAAGCTGCTGGAGACGACGGCCGCCAAGGCCTTCTTGCCCGAAGAGTTCACCTATTCCGAGCTTCAGGCCGTGCTGCTGACGGTGACGGACGATTCGGCGATTGCGCTGGATGCCGCATTTGCGAGAAAGATCAAGACGCTTCCTTTTATCCAGGAGATCAGCGGAAAAAAGACGACGCGAACCTCCAAAAAGCCGACGCAGCTTTACCGCTTCGTGGACGTGAAAGTCAATCATTCACTTTATCATACAAGAAAGCAGGGATGAAGGATGAACGAACCCAGACGGGCTTTGATCAACATCGATTATACGAACGATTTTGTGGCGGAGGGCGGCGCTCTAACCTGCGGTACGCCGGGGCAGGCGATTGAGGGAGCGATCGTGGAGATCACCCGCGAGTTTTTGCAAAAGGGCGAGTTCGTCGTCTTTGCGATCGACCTCCATAAGGAGGGAGACGCTTTTCACCCGGAAACGAAGTTGTTTCCCCCTCATAATATCGAAGGAACGGAGGGACGCCGCCTGTACGGTGCGCTGGAGTCGCTGTATCAGACGCATCGCGATGCGGAGCAGGTGTACTGGATGGATAAAACGAGATACAGCGCGTTTGCGGGAACGGACCTCGAATTGAAACTTCGCGCGCGAGGGATCACGGAGCTTCATTTGGTGGGCGTCTGCACGGATATCTGCGTACTGCATACGGCGGTGGATGCCTATAACCGGGGATTCTCGATCGTGGTTCATGAAAAGGCCGTGGCCAGCTTCGACCAGGAGGGCCATGCCTGGGCCTTGAGGCATTTTAAAGGCTCGCTCGGCGCATCGGTGATTTAACTTGTTCATACAACAACCACTCTACTTACCTAGGAGGAACACGAGAATGAGCTACCCGGACGACGGTCTCGCGCTGCATACGGATAAATATCAAATCAATATGGCGCACGTGTACTGGAAGGATAACATGCATAAGCGAAAAGCGGTGTTTGAAGTGTACTTCCGCAAGATCCCCTTCCAGAACGGCTATGCCGTGTTTGCGGGATTGGAGCGGGTGGTCCGCTATCTTAGCGATTTCCGCTTCACGGACAACGATTTGGCTTATTTAAGAGAAGAAGGCTACAGCGAGGATTACCTGGCGTATTTGGCCGAATTGACGTTTACGGGGACGGTTCGTTCGATGAAAGAGGGCGAGCTGGTGTTTGCCAACGAGCCGATCCTGCGGATTGAAGCCCCTTTGGCGGAAGCGCAGCTAATCGAAACCGCCCTGCTGAACATTGTGAATTTCCAGACGCTTATCGCGACGAAAGCCTCCCGGATCAAGCAGTTGATCGGGAACGAGGTGAGCATGGAGTTCGGGACCCGGCGGGCGCAGGAGATGGATGCCGCCATTTGGGGGACGCGGGCGGCCTATTTAGCCGGGTTTGACGCGACCTCGAACGTAAGGGCGGGCAAGCTGTTCGGCATTCCTACGGCGGGGACGCACGCCCATGCCATGGTACAGGCTTACCGCGACGAGTACACGGCGTTCAGCAAGTATGCCGAAACCCACCGGAATTGCGTTTTCCTCGTCGATACTTATGACACGCTGAAGTCGGGGGTCCCGACGGCGATCCGGGTGGCCAAGGAGTTCGGCGACCGCATTAATTTCCTCGGCATCCGGCTGGACAGCGGCGACTTGGCTTATTTGTCCAAAGAAGCGCGCAAAATGCTGGATGAGGCGGGCTTCACCGAGGCGAAGATATACGCTTCGAACGATCTGGATGAGCTGACGATTATGAACTTGAAAGCTCAAGGGGCCAGAATCGATGTGTGGGGGATCGGAACCAAGCTGATTACCGCCTATGACCAGCCGGCCTTGGGCGCCGTTTATAAACTGATTGCGATCGAGGATGAGCACGGGCAAATGACCGATACGATCAAAATCAGCTCCAATCCGGAGAAGATCACCACCCCGGGCCGAAAGAAAGTATTCCGCATCATCAACAAGGGCAGCGGAAAGTCGGAAGGCGATTATATCGTCCTGGAGCATGAAAACCCCGCTCAAGAAGAGCGGATCAAGATGTTCCATCCGGTACACACCCATATCGCCAAATTTGTGACCAATTTCGAAGCGAGGGAACTGCATCATTTGATTTTCCGGGACGGGGAGCTGGTTTACGAGCTTCCAACGCTTCGGGAGATCCGCGAGTTCCATGCGGACAATTTGAACGTGCTGTGGGAGGAATACAAGCGGCTGCTCAATCCGGCGGAATATCCGGTCGATTTGAGCCAGGCTTGCTGGGACAATAAGATGAGGCTGATTGAGGAAATCAGGCAAAAAGTCAACGAGCGGATCGAATCCTGAGGAGGTGGCAGCCATGGGGAAAATCGGAATTTACGGGTCTTCCTTCGATCCGATCACGAACGTCCATCTTTGGACCGCAAGCACCGTCGCCCACCGCTGCAGGCTGGATAAAGTGATTTTTCTGCCCTGTTCGAATAAGCGGCCCGACAAGACGATGCACATTAGTGACGAACACCGGTGGAACATGATTTTGCTGGCGATCGCCGGAAACGGGAAGTTCGTGGCCGACGACTACGAGATGAAGCAGGCCGGCTGGGAAATCGCGACCTATCTGACGCTCCAGCATTTCAAGGCCGCGTATCCGGAGGATGAGGTGTACTTTATCATGGGAGCCGACCTGCTGCTGGACATCGGAGAAGGGAAATGGAAGAAGTCCGAGGAACTGATCGCCGAGAACAGGTTCATCGTCATGGCCAGGGACGGCATCAACATGCTGTCGGCCATCAGCCGTTCGCCCATTCTCCGCAATGCCGACGATGGACAGACTTTTCATTTGATCGACAAGGGCCTGGCGATGGAGATCAGCTCCAGCTATATCCGGGATGAGCTGAGGCGGGGCGGGGAGCCGCGCTACCTCGTCCCTGAAAGCTGTTACAGTTATATAAGAGAGCATCGATTATACCAATAGGAAGGGGAAAATCAGATGAACGCGCAGCAGCAAATTATCGAGACGTTAAAAGTGAAGCCGGGGGTCGATCCGCAGGAAGAAATCCGCATTCGCGTCGACTTCTTGAAGGCCTATTGCAAAAATGCCGGCGCCAAAGGCTTTGTGCTGGGGATCAGCGGCGGGCAGGACTCCACGCTGGCGGGACGGCTGGCCCAACTGGCGGCCGAGGAACTGCGCGCCGAAGGACGGGAGGCCGCTTTCTACGCCGTTCGGCTGCCGTACGGGGTGCAGAAGGATGAAGCCGACGCTCAAGCGGCGCTGGAGTTTATCCGGCCGGACCATTCCCTGGTGTATAACATTGAGGAGCCGGTTCAAGCCGCCGCCGAGCAGTTCGAGCAATCCGTTGGCGAGACGCTGTCGGATTTCAACAAGGGCAACGTGAAAGCGCGCATGCGTATGATCGCACAGTACGCCATCGCCGGGGCCAAGGGCTGCCTCGTCATCGGCACGGATCATGCGGCGGAGGCGGTCACCGGCTTCTTTACGAAATTCGGGGACGGCGGGGCCGACGTCTTGCCGTTATCGGGATTGACGAAAACCCAGGGCCGCGAGCTTCTCAAGGAGCTGGGCGCTCCAGAACGGTTGTATTTAAAGACGCCGACCGCCGATCTCCTCGACCACAAGCCGCAGCAAGCCGATGAAGCCGAGCTGGGCATGACATATGAAATTCTCGATCAGTACCTGACGGGGAACGAGGTAGAGCCCAAGGCGAAAGAGAACATCGAGAAGCGTTACCGGGTAACCCAGCATAAGCGCGAGCTTCCGGTAACGCCGTTCGATACGTGGTGGAAGTAAGACGAAAGTTAATAGGAAAGTCCAAACAAGGCTGCCCGCAGGGGCAGCCTTGTTTTTTACCCGGTTTCCGCCCGTTCCTCCGCGGCATCCGTTTGATCTATCGCCGGAAGGGTGATCATCACGGCCGTTCCGTACCCTTCCTCACTGTGGATGCGGATTCCGTAACGGGAACCGAATAACAGCCGAATCCGGCTGTGGACGTTGGACACGCCGATTCCCGATAATCTGTGCTTCTTGCGGTCGCGGATCTGTGCCGGAACCGCGGACATGCCGACCCCGTTATCCATGACTTCGATCATCAGATCCTCCTCCTGTCTGCGGATATAAATATGGATCGTTCCGCTGGAGGAACCGGGAAAGGCATGGAAGAAGGCGTTTTCCACGAACGGCTGAATCACCAGCTTCGGAACGAGCAGCCTGCGGCAGTCCTCGGCGACTTCGTAATGGACCCGGATCTGGTCGCCGTATCTGATCTGATTAATATACACATAATGCTTCAGCGTCTCGATTTCGGTTTCGACGGTAACCATATCCTCCGTGGAGCCGATCGTACTTTGAAGCATGGAGATGAGGCTGTTGATCGTCTGGTCCACCTGATCCGAACGCTGCATTTTGGCCAAGTATTTGATCGAACTTAAAGTATTGTACAAAAAGTGAGGATTGATCTGCATCTGCAGCGCGTTCAAATCGGCCTTCCGGCGTTCCTGCTGCTCGTAGAGCAGTTTTTCGGTGTATCGGTCGATCTCCTTGATCATCCGGTTATACGCTTTGGTCAGCACGTTGGTTTCATAGCTTCCGTCCTCTTGCAGCGGGTGCAGCTTGAGATTATCCCCCTTGTTGGTCTGCATCGTTTTAACCAAGTTGTTCAGCGGACGGGTAATCCGCCGGCTCATGAAATAAACAAAAATCAGGGTGAGAGCCAGCACGATGCTCACGACTTTCGAAATCTCCCACGAGATGTTATATAACGGCGCAAAGGCCTTGAGCTGGTTGATTTCCTCCAGCAAATAAGCGTTGAACTCCGGCAGATAATAGGAAATATAGGTTTGCTTCTGACGGGATTCCGCCCGGACTCCGTCTTTCTGCTTGGCGGTCTCCAGCGCTATGGCGAGAAGCGAGTCGTCCTTTTTGCTGATCATGCTCCTTTCGCTGCTGGAGAGGATGGTCCCGTCCGCCGAAATCAGGGAAATATGAATGCCTTCGGATACATAAGGACTGTATTTGCGAAAAATATTCAATTCATCCATGACCACCGCCGCATACCCGTACATCCAGCCTGTGCCGCTGTCGACGAGCGGCTTGGTGGCGAATATAAAATTGTCGTAAGGAACGGATTCCACGAACAGATCCGGACTGCTGTGATACAGGATGCGGTTCGGAATCTTCCCGTCGACGGTCATATATTTGGTGACGATATCCTGCGGGATCTTGTCCCATTTAAGCGCATTGCTGGAGTAATGCCGTCCTCCTTCGCCCGGCAGCCCGGAGACGATGATATGCGATTTTTCCGGACTCAAATAGTCCTTGTACAGGTCGATATACCTGCCGAGCGAAATGACCAGGTTGATTTGCTGCAAAGGCGTGTCGGCCGGCTTGGTAATATAATTTTTGAACTCGCTGCTGCTGCCGATCTGCAGCATGGTGCCCGCGACTTGATCGTTATAACTGAGCAAATCGTCTTTGACCAGGTTCATATTGGCCGAAGCGCTCCTTACAACCTGCTTTAATAAAATGCGTTCCGAAATGGTGGAAGAGGCGAGCATAAGGAGCAAGGAGATGACCAAAATGCCGGAGAGCATCAGAATCAACATTTTGATGAATATGCTGTTTTTTCTCAGCATGGAAAAGCCACCTGTCTTTACTGGAAGATATGGTTTCGATACTCCGCCGGGGTCATCCCCGTCATTTTTTTAAACACCTTGGAGAAGTAATTATGCTCCGAAAAACCGGTTAACCGGCTCACTTCGGAAATCGACAATTCCTGGTTCAGCAGAAGCTCCTTGGCCTTCTCGGTGCGTACCCGGTTGATGTACGAGGTCAGGTTCTCCCCGGTGCGCTGTTTGAAGTACGAGGACAAGTAACTGTAATTCAGATGGAGCGCGTTCGCCATTTCCGTCAGGGAAATGTCCTTTTCGAAATTCTCGTTAACGTAATCGTAAATTTTTTGCAGTATCGCGGTTTGCGACAGATCCGTGGCCCGGATTGCACCTTTAAGCGCTTGCAGAAATTGAAGCAGCACCTCCTCCAGTTCGCGGATGCCGAAAGCCAGATCGATCTGCTTAAATAGCTTCAGCTTGGAAGCGCCCAGCTCCATCACGGGTTGTTTCATCTGTTCCAGCGTGGTGAGCGCGTTATAAACCAAGTTTTGGCACAGGAGTTTCAGGCTGTATTCGTTAAAGGATTGGGCCGACGAAATTCCTGATAGAAGCGCTTTCAATTGGCGGATGGATTCATCCATGGCAAGCATGCGCAGCGCGGTCAGAAACGGGGTCTGGTCGAAGGAGGCGCTGTCGTCGTTATGATTTATGATCCGGGTTTCCGGAATGATGGCGCTGTCGGGAAAATAGATCAGTTTGCCCAGACACGGGAGCAACCGTTCCCGCTCCTCCGCGGTTTGCCGGATTTCTTCGAAAGCTTCCGATTGAAGGAAGGAAACAAAGTTCAACGAGGCTTGAATCCGCCGCGCAAAGGCGGCAAGCGAATCGACCGCATCCCCGGCTTCCTGTAAATTGAAATTAATAAGAAGCAGTACTTCGTTCTTCAAAAATACGACGGTGTAGGGAAGACCGCTTAATTCTTCCGCCGCATATTGGAGAAGGACCTGCTCCACTTGGCTCTGAGTCCATTTGGTTCGGTTCAGCAGCAGGCTGAGATTCGCCAAGGCCATGCGATAAAAACGCGATGGGAAATGTCGGGTTAGCCGGCGCAGCAGCTCCTCATCCATCTCCTCCCGGGGGGTGTCGTGATCCAGCCACTGACCTAGAGCAAGCGAGATATCCAGGGTTTCGGCAGCGGGAGCTTTCGTCTTCCACTCCAAATCGCTGCACAAGCTTTGAATCAGAGAGATGAGCTCGGGCGCTGAAACCTTGGGCTTCAGCAAATAGTCGGTCACCCCGTATTTAAACACCTCGCGGACATAACTGAATTCGCTGTAACTGCTCAATACGATGATTTTGATCTCCGGGTAGCGCAATTTCATCGCCTTCGTAAATTCTACGCCGTCCATCAGCGGCATGACGATATCCGTAATGACCACATGCGGACGAACCGTTTCGATCTGTTGAAGCGCTTCCTGGCCATTTGAGGCCTGAGCGACGATTTCGATTCCATGATCGCTCCAAGAGCATAGATGCAGCAGTCCCGTTCGCAGGATCGCTTCATCGTCGACAATCATCACTCGGAAGTTTTTGGAGCGCTGTTCCATATTCACACCTCACTGCGGTTTTTCTTTTACCTCATCATATATCAATTTAATATAGAAAGGTATGGCAGGACCGCCAAGTAAAATATCTGCAAAAATATTTGCTAGTCTCCATAATTTTTACTAGCCGGGTAAGACCGGCCGGGAGACATCCAAAATTCCTGCTAATATTAAGCTAATTATTATTATACTTTGGGGCCCGCTTTTTCTAAAATGAATATCGAAATCCATGAAGCGCTTACACAAATCAAACAAAAGGGGTTGTACACATTGAAAAAATGGCTTTCCGTTCTACTGCTCGTCTCTCTGACGGCTTCGCTGCTTGCGGCGTGCGGGTCCGCCAAGTCGGAAACCGCCGGAGGCGCGGAGGGGAGCGAAGGAAAATCCGGCTCCAAAAAAGTGGTTGCCTGGGCTTGGGATCCGTCCTTTAACGGTGCGGCGTTGAAAATCGCCGAGGAGTTGTACAAAAAAGATCATCCCGACTTCCAACTGGAAGTGGTGGATATGGCCAAAACTGACCTGGAACAGAAGCTGAATACAAATTTGGCGGCAGGCGTAAAGGACGGGCTTCCGGATATTATTTTGGTTAACGATCCGAATATTCAAAAATATGTAACCGCTTATCCGAACACGTTTGCCGATTTTACGGACAAAGTGGACTACAGCCAGTTTTCTCCCTACAAAGTGGACGCGCTGCGTATCGACGACAAAATTTATGGCGTCCCGTTCGATATCGGCGTGACCGGCATGTTCTACCGTACCGATTATTTGGAACAGGCCGGCTTCAAAGCGGAAGACTTGGAGAACATCACCTGGGATCGCTACATCGAAATCGGGAAAGAGGTTAAGGAAAAAACGGGAAAATACATGTCCACGATCAACCCGAACGACGAAGCGCTGACCTCCATTTTGCTGCAGTCGGGGGGCTCCTGGTACATTACCCCGGATAACAAGGGGAATTTCGTAGACAACCCGGTTATGGCGGAGACGCTCCGGGTATACAAAGCGATTTCCGATTCCGGGATCGCCAAGCCGGTAACCGGATGGAGCGAATTTGTCGGCAGCTTTAACTCGGGGGACGTCGCCACGGTCGTGTCCGGGGTATGGCAGGTAGCCTCGATTATGGATGCCAAGGATCAAAGCGGCAAATGGGGCGTGGCTCCGATTCCAAGACTGAATGTCGAGGGTGCGGTTAACGCGTCCAATGAAGGCGGATCGAGCTGGTTTGTCCTTGAAGGTTCGGCCAACAAGGATTTGGCGATCGACTTCCTGGCGAAAACGATTGGCGGAAGCAGTGAATTCTACGAGCGCTTCCTGAAAGAGAACGGCGGCGTAGGTTCTTACATTCCCGCATTCTCCAGCGAGGCGTACGGCCAGGAATCAGAGTTCTTCGGCGGACAAGCGATTTATAAAGATTTCACCGAGTGGTCGAAACAGGTGCCGGGAATCAGCCTGGGAACCTATACGCAGGAGGCCAAGGACGCCTTGAAGAACGAACTGCCCAACATATTGAACGGAGCAGACCTGAAAGACAGCCTGTTCAACATCCAAAGATTGTTTGAGCAGCAGGTGCAATAAATCCAATCGAGGTGCAGGTGACTTATGGGCAGTAAATCGACAAAATCAACTTTTATGGGGTGGCAGTTTGTACTGCTGCCCTCCGCTATCATTGTCTTGTTCAGCTTTTATCCGATGATCCAGTCTCTTATCTTATCGTTTCAATCGGGCAAAGGAAATGTCACCAGCTTTATCGGACTGAACAATTACGCGAGACTGTTCTCGGATCCGATGTTCAAGCAGGCGCTCTTCAACACATTGCTCTACCTGGTCGTCCAGGTGCCGATCATGCTGTTTCTGGGACTGGTGATCGCGTATTTTCTGAATATGCCGAAGCTTCGTTTTAAAGGGTTTTACCGGACGGCGATCTTCCTGCCCTGCGTAACTTCGCTGGTTTCCTATGCGGTTTTGTTCAAAAGCATTTTTGCCGTGGACGGCATTCTGAACAAAATGCTGATGTCGATCCATCTCATCGACGGGCCGATCGCCTGGCTTATGGATCCCGTTTGGGCGAGGGTCGTCATCATTGCCGCCATCACCTGGCGTTGGACCGGCTATAATATGATCTTTTATTTATCCGCAATGCAAAATATCGATCCGAGCGTTTACGAAGCCGCTTCGATCGACGGAGCTTCCAAGACCAGACAGTTCTTCTCCATCACGGTTCCGATGCTTAAACCGATCATTTTGTTTACGGCGATTATATCCACGAACGGGACGCTGCAGCTGTTTGACGAGGTCGTCAATATCACCAACGGGGGTCCCGGGAATGCGACGATGACGATTTCCCAATACATTTACAATCTGTCGTTCGTCTACACGCCAAACTTCGGCTATGCGGCTACGGTGTCTTACGCGATCGTTATTATGGTCGCCGTGCTTGCGTTCTTCCAGCTCAAGGTAGGAGGGGAGAAGAAATGAAGAAAGCCAGCGCGCTGGGGGTTCACCTGTTTTTAATGATCGTGTCCGCGATCTCTTTGTTTCCGTTTCTCTGGATGCTGATCGGCATGACGAACAGTTCCTCCGACATTGTCAAAGGCAAATTCAGCTTCGGTTCGATGCTCTCGGACAATATTACCAAATTGCTGGATATGACCACGCTGGGAACGGCGTTTTGGAACTCGGCGCTCATCGCCGTCGTCGGTACGCTGTTCACGCTCATCCTTAGCTCCATGGCCGGCTACGGTTTTGAAATCTACCGATCCCGGGGCAAGGACCGGTTGTTCGGTCTGCTGATGCTCTCCATGATGATGCCGTTTGCGGCCGTAATGATTCCGCTGTTCCGCATGTTCAGCCGGATGGGGCTGCTCAACTCGCCGACGGCCGTCATTCTGCCGACGATTACTACGGCGTTTATGATTTTCTTCTTTATGCAAAATACGAAGTCGTTTCCGCGCGAACTGCTGCAGGCGGGACGGGTTGACGGACTGAACGAGTGGCGTTTGTTTACGCGCGTTTACATGCCGACGATGAAGCCGACCTACGCGGCGGCGGCCATCATCACGTTCATGAATAACTGGAACAATTTCCTCTGGCCGCTCATCGCGCTGCAAACCCAGGAGAAAAAGACGCTGCCGCTGATCGTTTCTTCGCTGGCTTCCTCATATAATCCGGACTACGGGATCATTATGGTGGCCATTGTGGTGACGACGCTTCCGACGGTCGCGATCTTCTTCCTGCTGCAGAAGCAGTTCGTCCAGGGGATGCTCGGTTCGGTCAAATAAGGAACGGAGGATGAAGATGAGCGCTTATTTTAACGAGCGGCTTTTGCATGGAGCCGATTATAATCCGGAACAATGGTTGAAACATCCGGAGATTCTGGAGCAGGACATCGAATATATGAAAAAAGCGGGCTGCAATGTGATGTCCGTCGGGATCTTCTCCTGGGCCGCCCTGGAGCCCGAGGAAGGCAGCTACCGGTGGGATTGGCTGGAGGGGATCCTCGATTCCCTGCACGCCAACGGGATCTCCGTATTCCTGGCCACCCCTTCCGGCGCGCGGCCGGCCTGGCTGGCGCAGAAGTATCCCGAGGTGCTGCGGGTCTCGGCGGACCGCCGCCGCAACTTGTTCGGGGCGCGCCATAACCACTGCTATACATCGCCCGTTTACCGGGAAAAGATCGAGCGGATCAATGGAGAGCTTGCCAAGCGTTACGGCCATCATCCGGCAGTCAAGCTGTGGCATATTTCCAATGAATACGGCGGAGACTGTCACTGCGACTTATGCCAGGAGGCTTTCAGGCAGTGGCTGGAGCGCAAGTACGGCACGCTCGATAACTTGAACGAGCAATGGTGGACCACGTTCTGGAGCCACACGTATACCGACTGGTCGCAGATCGAGTCGCCGGCTCCTCACGGGGAAAATGCGATACACGGCATGAATCTGGATTGGTGGAGGTTTGTGACGGATCAAACCCTGGATTTCATGCGGCATGAAATCTCCGCAGTGAAGGCGTACCGCCCGGAACTTCCGGCGACGACCAATTTCATGTACTACTACAACGGACTCAACTACTTCAAGTTTAAGGATGCGGTAGATATCGTGTCCTGGGACAATTATCCGACCTGGCACAAGAAACCGGACATCGAGATTGCCGTGGATACCGCCATGAATCACGATCTGATGCGATCGATCAAAAAAGCGCCTTTCCTGTTGATGGAAAGCTCGCCCAGCATGACCAATTGGCAGAGCGTCTCGAAACTGAAAAAGCCGGGGATGCATAAGCTCTCCTCCCTGCAGGCGGTGGCTCATGGATCGAATTCGGTCCAGTATTTTCAGTGGCGCAAAAGCCGCGGCTCCAGCGAGAAATTTCACGGGGCGGTCGTATCTCATGACGGCGGTGCGGACACGAGAGTTTTTGAAGAAGTCGCGGACTTGGGCCGACTGCTCGGCAGCCTGTCCGGGGTAGCCGGTACCGTACCGAAGGCGGAAGCGGCTATCGTGTACGATTGGGAAAACAAATGGGCGATCGAAGACTCGCAAGGACCGCGTAATCGAGACATGGGCTATATCGAAGAAGTTCAGTCCCATTACCGGGCCCTCCTCAAACGGGGCATTACGACGGACTTTGTGGATATGGAGAGCGACATCGACGGCTATAAACTGCTCATCGCTCCGATGATCTATATGCTCCGGGGGGACTTTGAACGGAAGCTGCGCTCTTTCGTCGAACGGGGCGGGGTCCTCGTCATGACCTATTGGAGCGGGATCGTGAACGAGAACGACCTGGTTTTCCAAGGGGATGCTCCTTACCGGTTGACGGACGTGGCCGGCGTGGTTAGCGAGGAAATCGACGGACTGTACGACCACGAACATAACCGCGGCAGCGTGGTCCAACCGTTCGGGAAGGGCGCAGGAGCCCTGCGCGGCTCCTACGTCTGCAATAAGCTGTGCGACCTGCTTCATTTGGAAGGGGCGGAGACGCTCCTGGTGTATGACGAGGATTTCTATGCCGGAAGGCCGGCGGTAACGAGGAATACTTTTGGCCGCGGTCAGGCGTATTATATCGCCAGCCACTTCGAGGCGCGTTTTTATGATGATTTTTATCTGGATCTGACCGAATCGGTCGGGCTGTACAGGCCGGTCGACATCACGCTGCCCGATGGGGTATATGCGGCCGCCCGGTCTGATGAGAAAGTGGAGTATATCTTCTTACAAAACTATAATGCGGATTCCTCGGCCATTTTGCCGCTCGGTTCGGACTGGCAGGCCGTGAGCCGTGAAGCCGATCTAAGCCAGCCATGGGCGCTCGCCCCCTATGAGGTGCTGGTTGCCAAAAGAACTGTTCAAGCCTAATCTGAATAAAAACGAAGGGGCCTCCCTTCAGGCATCCGTTGGGGAAAAGCGGTATTGTCTGGGGGAGAGCCCTTTTTCTTTTTTGAACATTTTGGAAAAAAGCAGCGGATCCTCGTATCCGACGGACCTCGCGATATCGCCGATCGTCAGCAGCGGGTTGTTCATCAGGCTGCACGCCTTGTTGATCCTGAACCGGATCAGGTGCTCCTGGAGACTGGTGCCCATCCGCGCTTTAAACACGGCGCAAAGATAGCTGCGGTCGAGACCGACGTAGTCGGCGATTTGCGAGATCCTGATTTTGTCGGCATAGTTGATCTCGATAAAATCAATCACCTTTTGCACATACAGGTCCTGCCGGTTATGCTTCCCCCATGCGGAGGCCGGTTTGGGGTTGGCTTCGGCCATGTGGGAAAACAGCGAATACAGAAGCGAGGCCCGTCTCAGATCGCGCCCGCTCTCCATCTTTTTGGCGTGGTGCATCTGAAAGATCCGTTTCTCGACAAGCTCAGGATCAAACCGGTGGAGAATGGGCGATTCCACGGAGAGACCGGCCTCCTGCAAAAAAGCTTCCGCCTGGATGCCCTGAAACCCGATCCATCCATATTTCCACGGGTGCTCCCTGTCGGCCTGGTAGTAAGTTACCTCCCCCGGAGAAATGAGAAAAGCCTGACCTCGTTCCAGGGGATAGCTGTGCTCCCGGGTTTCAAACTTGCCTCTGCCTTCCAGGACGAAGTGCAAAAGATAATAGTCCCGGACGGCGGGCCCGAAGTCATGAAGAGGTGTGCACTGCTCCATTCCGTATTGGGTCAGGTGCAGATCGAGAAAGGACGGGTGGACCGCCAGATATTCGATCAATGAGGATTCCCCCTTACTGCGTTGTGATCTGTTCTATCTAGTACCATACCATATAGATTCGTCAGATTTCCGTTATTTTTCACGATAATCTATGACTATGCCATATTTGTGTAGCGATGTTCCATTTACGACTTTGGGATCTCCGCCTTATGATGGGAGGAATAGCGGTTTTTTAATGATTTTGTCGAAAAGGGGATTACTATGGCGATCCAATATAATGAATCGGAACAGATCTTCCATCTTCAATCGGAGAATATGAGTTATATCCTGCAAATCGTGAACGGTTATCCGGCCCATGCGTATTGGGGACAAAAATTGCGGCTGACGGACCGCCCCCGCAGTTACATTAATTTGAGCGGCAATCTTGCGCTGGACCGGCTTCCGCAGGAGTACCCTCAGTACGGGTCAGGGGATTTCCGCCATCCGGCGTATCAAGTCCGGCTCGAGGACGGTTCCCGGATTACGGAGCTGAAATATCAGGGGCACCGGATTTTCGGAGGCAAGCCGAAGCTTGAGGGGCTGCCCGCGGTCTATGCGGAAAGCGAGGAAGAAGCCGAAACGCTGGAGTTGGAGTTAAGGGACGAATACAGCGGCCTGACGGTGTATTTGAACTATACCGTATTCCAACACGCCGACGCGGTGACCCGGTCGGCGCGCCTGGTCAATTCCGGCACGGGTCCGCTTGGGGTGATGCGGGCGCTGAGCGCCAGCGTCGATTTGCCGCGATCCGACCTGGACATGATCTATCTGGCCGGTACATGGGCCAGGGAAGGGCACCTGGAGCGCCGCCCGCTCGGGCCCGGAGGAACGGTAATCGAAAGCAGACGGGGGGTCAGCGGGCACCAGTTGAACCCGTTCGTCGCGCTGGCGGAGCCGGGAGCCGGGGAAGAGCACGGCGAGGTGTATAGCATGAGCCTGGTATACAGCGGCAGCTTCGCGGCCCAGGCCGAAGTGGATCCCTTCCGGAGCACGAGGCTGTCCATCGGGCTGAATCCGTTTGATTTCCACTGGGTTTTGAAACCGGGAGAAGCTTTTCAAACGCCGGAAGCCGTGATGGTGTATTCGCCGGCCGGGCTCGGAGCGATGTCGAGAACGTATCACCGTTTGTACCGGACCCGGTTGAGCCGCGGGGTGCATCGCGACCGGGAACGGCCGATTCTGGTCAACAACTGGGAGGGCACTTATTTCGACTTCACTACGGAGAAGATCGTATCGATCGCCAAGGCGGGTGCCGAATTGGGCATCGAGCTCTTCGTGCTCGACGACGGGTGGTTCGGCAAGCGGGATAACGACAGATCGTCCCTCGGCGACTGGACGCCCGATTTGCGCAAGCTTCCCGGCGGCCTGACCGACCTCGCGGATCAGGTCAAAGCTTTGGGCATGCAGTTCGGATTATGGGTGGAGCCGGAGATGATCTCCCCGGACAGCGAACTGTACCGCCAGCATCCGGATTGGTGTCTTCACGTCGAAGGCCGGCGCCGGACGGAGGCGCGGTGGCAGCTGGTGCTGGATTATTCGCGCGCGGATGTGCGGGAGTATATCTATAAGACGCTGAGCGGGATTTTCAGCACGGTGCCGGTCTCCTACATCAAATGGGACATGAACCGCTATTTGACGGAAATCGGTTCCGTGCAGAGCCCGCCCGAGCAGCAGGCCGAGATCGCCCACCGGTACGTGTTGGGGCTGTACGAACTGCTTGAACGGCTGACGTCCGAGTTTCCGCATATCTTGTTCGAGAACTGCTCGAGCGGAGGCGGCCGGTTCGATCCCGGCATGATGTATTATATGCCGCAAACCTGGACCAGCGATAATACCGACGCGGTCGAGCGGCTCAAGATTCAGTACGGCACCAGCCTGATCTATCCGGTCAGCTCGATCGGGGCCCATGTTTCCGCGGTGCCGAACCATCAGGTAGGGCGCATGACCCCGCTGAAAATGCGCGGCGATGTGGCGATGTCCGGCAACTTCGGCTATGAACTGGACCTGACCCAGTTTACGGATGAAGAGAAGGAAATCGTGAAGGAGCAGGTCCGGGTATATAAGGAGATCCGCTCCCTCGTGCAACAGGGCGATCTCTATCGGCTATTAAGCCCGTTCGAGGGAGGCGAGTCCGCCTGGATGTTCGTATCCGCCGACCGCAAAGAAGCGCTGGCCTTCTATTTCCGGGTGCTGGCCGAGCCCAACGCTCCGGAGCGGAGGCTGCGGCTCCGGGGTCTTCATCCGGACTACGATTACCGGATCGAAGGCGAAAGCACGGAGGATGTGCTGCCCGGCGACCGGCTGATGCGGATCGGCTTGCCCCTTCCCGGACTGAAGGGCGACTACGCCAGCGCGATGTTCAGACTGAAGGCCGTGGAGAACTGAGAAGTGACGGCGGGACGGATTAGAGCGTCACCACACGAAAAAAGCCTGCGAAAGATGCAGGCTTTTTTTCGTGTGCGCCATGCCCTGTTCTAAGCCGCAATAACGGTCATTTGGTTTGGGGCGCCGGTGCCTCATCAGACATCGTAGTAAGAGAAAATGAGGAGTCGCCAAATCGTATTTAGTTGACGAAGATCAAGGTGCCTAACCCCTACCTTCCAACCCGGCCAACTCCAAAAAGATGCAAATCTGCAGGGATTCAGGCCGATTCCTGAGCGGATGTTAGAAAAAGATGCAAATCTGCAGGTATTTCTAGTGATTTTAGAGAAACGAGCCGGTTTCGTCAAAAATTCCTGCAGAATCGCAGGAATTTTCAAATTTTTGTTCCGAACAAGAAAAAACATGCAGATATGCAGGAATTTGATGTTATCCAGTTTGTCTGACGAGGTACTGGTGCCGCCCGATGCGGTTTAGGGAAGATTAGCGGTCAAGAAGAGAAGGGCCTTTTTACCCTGAGCGGGCCCCGAAATCAGATTTTGGTCTACCGTGCGCTAGATTTTGGTCTACCGCCGCGCATTGGATTAACGCCAACTGCATGCCGAGCGCTTGCGCGCTGGTTCTAACGGAGAGAAGTTGGCTCCAACGGAAATAATAGCCGCTATATCGCGAAATTCCGCCTTTTTGAAATTCTAACGCATTAAACTTGCAAAAACCTTAACATCAGTTAGTCGTAATGAGTTGAACTAATGATGGAGGGATAGAGGCAGCCGGGTGAAATGTTCTTCCGATCGCTGTTGCTCCCGGATTTCTTGATGAATTAA
>NZ_JAIUDG010000033.1:0-56231 GCF_020179875.1 Paenibacillus sp. alder61 | reverse complement strand
TGCGTGACGGTGGAGACGCAGAATTGGTCGAGGTTGAGAACGGTGTAGCCAAATTAAGATTTTTGGGAGCCTGCAACGGTTGCCCAAGTGCTACGATTACGTTAAAAGCCGCTATTGAACGCGCAATCCTTGAGGAAATCGATGATATTAAAGAGGTTGTACAAGTCTACTAAATTTCAATGAACGATAAGAAGGTATCGTCGAAAGAGAACGTCTTCATCATGAGATGACATTCAGGAGGAAAAATGCCGAATCCAATCAAGAAAGTTAGAAAAAATCAAGCCGCTACGACCTGGCTGATGGTTCTGGGGATTATTGTTATTGCAGCTAATTTACGCGCACCGTTAACCTCAGTCGGTTCTTTAGTGAGCTTTATACGGGACGACATTCAGATTTCAAATACTCTGGCAGGTTTGATTACGACGGTACCCTTACTTGCTTTTGCCTTATTATCGCCTCTAGTTCCTAAATTGGGACGGAAATTGGGAGCTGAGCTCCTCATATTGATTGCCCTTCTATTCTTAATCGTTGGCATTGTCATACGTTCTTTATCAGGGGCCGCAGACTTATATCTTGGGACAGCCATACTTGGAGCTGCAATTGCAGTTTGTAATGTATTACTACCCAGCATCATCAAACGTGATTTCCCCCATCAAATCGGCGCCATCACAGGCGTATATTCGATTTCCATGAGCTTATGCGGAGCCATCGCTTCAGGAATCAGTGTGCCCTTAGCAGTTGGAGCAGGTTTGAAATGGCAAGGTGCGTTGGGAATTTGGGGAATCCTCTGTGTTCTGTCCATCCTCTGCTGGTTACCGCAGTTAAGAAATCAAACCAAGCCAACAACGGTTTCCGGCGGGCACACGGTGAAGAGAGAGGTGAATGTTTGGCGTTCCTCTCTTGCTTGGCAAGTAACGATGTTTATGGGCATTCAGTCCATGATATTCTATGTGCTTATCGCGTGGTTGCCTGAAATTTTACATGGGCAGGGGATTGACTCCAGTCGATCTGGATGGTATCTCTCGATCATGCAATTATCTCCTCTTCCATTTTCCTTTATTGTGCCCGTAATTGCTGGTCGCATGTCTAACCAACGATCGTTAGTGATCATCACGGCGACTTTGCTGATAACGGGGATACTCGGGCTGCTTTACGGAAGTTCTTCCCTTCTTTTGTTATGGGTCATCATGCTCGGAGTTGGCGGAGGATTCGCCTTTGGTTTGGCCATGATGTTCTTTTGCTTACGTACTGAGAATGCTCATCAGGCTGCTGAACTATCCGGCATGGCTCAATCGATCGGATATCTCTTTGCGGCTAGCGGGCCGGCCCTCATTGGTTTTTTGCATGACATAACGGAGAACTGGACCTTGCCACTCCTGATATTACTGAGTGCTTCTGTATTCCTATTTGTGTTTGGGATAGGTTCAGCACGAAACCGATTTGTAGGTGAGCTCCATCATCACTTATAATTTCAGTAATAGTTGGAGGTGTAGAACAATCAATGAACGTATTTTCTAAAGGAACAAAAATGGTATTTGGGTTGCTCCTCTTCGTAGTCACGATTACAGGATGCACCACCCCAATGCCGATATCTTCAAATGAAAATCAATCCCTATCTCATCAACCTCAAGATACGAAACCTGTAGAAAATGCTGTACCTGAAACACCAGTTGTCGAGGTGAAGAACATCCCCCCGAACAAACCGGTTGAATATGATCCTGCCTGGCCGGATCAGTCGGTGAAGTCTTCTAACGGGTATCTTGTGAATAGCTGTGTTCCGGAGGAGCTGCGCGATAAAGCAACTACCTTAACAACCAGTGATGGGGTGCATCTGTCTGCACTTGTGCTTGGCAGCGGAGATAAAGGAGTCCTGCTTGCACACGAGCAAGGCTATAACATCTGCTCTTTTCTTGACATGGGAACTGAACTGGCTGACAGCGGGTATCTGGTAGTTATTCCTGAATATCGTAATCATGGTGCCTCAGAGGATTTTCCGGAGGATAATCAGAATATAGATCGTGATGCAGATGCTGCCTTAAGCGAACTCGAACGATGGGGTGCAAAAAGAGTGTTTTTGGCGGGAGCATCATGTGGCGGTAGTACAGCAATCATTGCAGGCGTTCGTCAGGCGCTGCCTATTGAGGGGCTGATTATTCTTTCTTCTCCTGCACAATGTGGGCCCCTTGATGCCATTCCGAGCGTGGAGAAGATTAAAGCACCATCCCTATTTGTTTTTTCACCTGGCGATTATGGAGGTTCCATTGAACAAGAAGTGCGCAAATTATATCAAGCATCTGGAGCAACGGATAAAGAGCTAATTGTGGATGAGAGTGGTTATCACGGAACAGATATGTATCATAGGGGAGAGCACGGTGATGCCTTGAAGTCCAAGCTTATAGATTTTGTTAAGAAGGAATTTAATTAAAGTAAATCACTTTTGTAAGGTCAAGAGAAAGCCGCTCGTTTCCCGACAGGGGCAGTCTCCGTGATCATTTAGTATCTGTGGGTCAGCATTTTATTTTGGAGTCCGACAATGGACCGTTTAGATTATTTAAAATGCTGTTTTCCGAGATGATTAGCCAGCAGGAGCGAGAACGGACAAGCCAGATGTTGGCCGAAGCCACGGATTCCAATATTAAGATTATGGATTACGTTCTTCAACAGGCCGTACAACGGGGAGAAATCACAAAGCTCCCACCTAAAGCGACCAAACTCATTCTTTTTGAGCAAATTCGCTATACGTTTATGCTTGAAAATGGACGGGTGTCGCATCAGAAATTGGAAGAGATTGTTGATCATGTGGTGCTGCCGGCCATTTTACATTTTTCGAAACCGTGAATGCTCATATAGCCAAAAACGATAGGAACAAATGGCATGAGCGCGTCAAGAGGGAGTGAACCAATGGTGGAACGTGAAGATCTGCTTGTTCGTCAATTACAGCTGCAAGCGGAGGCCGCTGCAGTGGCGGAAGAATTGAACCTTATCCAATTGTTAAAAGCAGCCGGCATGCCGGTCAAAGTTGGAAGTGCGGCACTCGGTTTAATGACTTGGAGAGACCTTGATATGACGGTCGTTTGTTCCAAGTTGGACATGGCTGTAATCTCTCGAATTGCTTCGCAATTGATGTTGAATCCCCAGATTCGGCAGATGAAATTTATGAACGATACCGGTAGCTGGAACACCGATCCGGCTTACCCGGACGGGTATTTTATTGGATTGGATTATTTATCTAAAAGCGAGAACCAATGGTCACTGGATATATGGTTCGTTGATGATCCTGAGAAACAACCTGATCTGCGGCATATTCGGACGTTGCCCGGTCGTCTTCATGAAGAGGCGATTCTCTCTATCCTGCGGATCAAAACCGTCTGGGCATCGAGAGCCGAGTATGGGAAACAGGTGAAAAGCTTTGATATCTATACGGCTGTATTAGACCATAAAGTGAGCACACCCGAAGAATTCGAACAATGGTTGCAAGGCCGCAACAATATCTCACTTTGAGTGCTTTTGAAGGGAGGAGGCCCGATGCCGGATTTTTCAACGTTATTAGCATATGTTATCGTTGTCATTCTTCTATTTTTAGTTCCAGGACCCGCCGTTCTTCTTACCATTACTCGTACCGTTCAAAACGGGAGAAAAGGGGGCATTATGGCAGGGCTTGGCATCGCAATCGGGGATTTTCTTCACACCTTATTTGCTACTTTCGGGCTTTCCACTATACTGATGACCTCTGCTCTAGCTTTCAATATGGTTAAATATGTAGGAGCGGTATACTTACTATATTTAGGAGTTCGGGCATTGATGAGTAAGCCAGCAGATCCGCAACTCCCAAAGGTTAAAACGGCAGGAGCTTTAAGGTCCTTCTTTTCGGCAATTGTTGCAGAAGTTCTTAATCCAAAGACGGCTCTGTTTTTTCTGGCGTTTTTGCCTCAATTTGTTCATCACGAACGAGGTCAAGTCACCACGCAGTTTTTGATCCTTGGTGTCGTCTTTGTGATCTTAAGTGCATTGTATACAACCTCAATTGTACTAAGTATTTCTGCGCTTGGAAAACTGGTTAAACGGAAGACATGGCTAAGCCGGGTAAGCCGGCTAAGCAGCAAATTCGTCGGAGCAATCTATATCGGACTTGGCCTAAAGGTCGCATTCCAAAGACAGTAAGCCGTCTTTTAGTGATATCGTGGAATAAAACTAAATGTCTAAACAGCGCATCTTGCCGGAGAACAAGGTTCCCTTCCGGAAAAATGGGCAGCATAGGATTTGAGGTGCTGCATTTTTATACGAAACTGATTGCGCAAGTTATTTCGGCTGTCGCGTAAGGACGGGGACGGATCGCAATCGGCTAACGCTGAAGCGCGAAGATCTGGACCGCCCCTTCACGTCGTATAACGAAGAACTTCTCGAGATTCTGACTCCTTCCTTGGATCGTACGCTGGAAGAACGGCAGGGCCAGCTCACCATGAGCGCTAAGGTGCAGTGGATCCTGTCTCGATGCCTGACTCAAGGGAAAATCAACATCCAAACCGTAGCCGCCGAGCTCGGGATGAGCGAGCGCACCTTGCAGCGCAGGCTGACGGAAGAAGGCGAAAGCTTTAAGCAGTTGCTGGCAAAAACGAGGCGGGAGATGGCCGTCGCTTACTTGGCGGACCCTGCGCTGGAGATCAAAGGGGTCGCTTTTCTCGTCGGCTATGAGGATCAAAATTCGTTTTATCGCGCGTTTCGCTTATGGACAGGGGAGACGCCTGCCAATTGGCGCGTTGCGCAAGAGAATTGACGTTCCGTGCTAGTTACCGAAGAGACGAAACGAGGTATCATAATCCCTATCCTAGACACAAGGAGTGTAGGCAGATGGATATGGGATTAAAGAATAAGACAGCTTTAGTAACGGGATCAACCCGAGGTATAGGAAAAGCGATTGCCTTTGAACTTGCCAGGGAAGGTGTTCATGTTCTCATAAATGGTCGTAACAACGATGACGTAGAGCGTACGGTCGCTGAGATCCAAGCGGCATTCCCGGGAACGGAACCTCGAAATGCAGCCGCCGATCTCGTCGATTCGCAGCAGAGGGAGGCTTTATTCGCGAAATTCTCCCACGTCGATATCCTCGTCAACAGCATGGGGATCTATGAGATCATGTCCTATGACGACGTAGACGATGCTGTATGGGAGAAGTACTTCCGTACGAACTTTCTCGCCGCCAACGCCTTAAGCAAGTTTTACTTGCCTTCCATGATGAGCCGCGAATACGGCCGTATTATCTTCATCGCAAGTGAGGAGGCCGTCATGCCTTCCGGACAGATGCCTCAATACGGCGTAACCAAATCGATGCTGCTGTCCTTGTCCAAGAGCTTGTCCAAGTTGACGCGCGGCACCGAAGTTACAGTGAACACGATCCTGCCGGGACCGACCCTCTCTGAGAACGTGCGCCAGATTATTGAGAGCGTGTATGCAAACGAAGAGATGACCTTTGAAGCGAAAGAGAAGGACTTCATGACGAAGAACCTGCCTCAATCCGAAATCGGGCGGTTTATCAGACCTGCGGAGATCGGTCGATTAACTGCTTTCATTTGCAGCCCGATGGCCTCTGCTTTTAAAGGATCCCCGATCCGCATGGATGGGGGAATGGTACCCACCCTTTTCTGATTTCGGGATAAAGCGAGCAGCCTCTTTAACTCATAAGACCATGAGTTCTTTCCCCGGCTTAATGCCAGTGAAGGAGCTCATGGTTTTGTTCTGGAGTTCCATTATTTTTTTGAAAACGGTTTATTGACAAGTCGAATTTTGTCACTTATACTAGGCACATACCTGCAGGGATTTATTTTTTTGAGCACGACTGAAACGTTTCAGTTTGTTCAAAATATTTTTTGAACTTCTACTGTAACGTTTCAGTAAACGGGTTTTAGCACATGATAAAGTTACTGGGGTGACGCAAATGAGTAACAAAGAGACGGCAACAAGCATCATTAAACTCGTGGGAGGGAGCCAAAACATTTCGAGCCTGGTTCATTGCGCGACAAGACTGCGCTTTGAACTGCATGATAGTTCCAAGGCCGATCGCGAGGCCCTCAAAGCACTGCCGAAGGTGCTTGGGGTGATGGATGCTCAAGGGCAAACGATGGTCATCATCGGCCCTACAGTCAATGAGATGCACGCTGAAATCATGCAGCAATTGGAGAGCGGCGCAGGGGCTGAAGGAGCCGCGGCGGCGAGCTCGGCAAGTCCGGCTACTAATGCCAAGGGGAGCAAGAAGTCCTGGTTTGATAAGCTGCTGGCAACGATTTCCGCGATTTTTACGCCGTATATTCCTATTTTGGCGACATCGGGGATTATTAAAGGGCTTATTGATATTTTGGCTCAATCGGGTGTTCTTCCGGCTACCAGCAACACTTATTTAATCCTGGCTGGCGCAGGGAATGCCTTGATCTATTTTTTCCCGATCTTGCTTGCCTTCACAGCAGCTCAGAAGTTCGGGGCTAACCCTTACATCGGGGCAGCGATTGGCGCAGCATTGATGGAACCGAACATTACGGGCATCACGACGACGGGGAATGTGATCGACTTCCTGGGGATCCGGTTTACGGCGATGAACTTTTCCAGTACGGTTATTCCGATTATTTTGGCTATCTGGGCCTACTCCCATCTGGATAAGCTGCTGAAAAGATTTCTGCCCAAGATGCTGCAATTCGTCTTTGTGCCGCTCTTGTCCATGCTGATTATGGTTCCTTTGACTTTGATGGTATTTGGCCCTGTCGGCGGACTGCTGGCGAATCTGGTAGCTGATGGGTACGAGTTCTTCCTGAACTCCAACGTTATTCTTTTTAACGCCGTATTTGGCGCTCTGTTCATTTACGTCATCATGCTGGGGATTCATTGGGTTGTGCTGCCCCTGCAACTGTCCTATCTGGCTGAACACGGCATGGAATACAGTCTGGGTTCAGGCGGAATGGGGAACTACGCGCTGCTTGGAGTGTGTCTCGCGGTGATGGTCATCTCCAAGAGCAAGGAAGAGAGAACTATTGCCAGTTCCTCCGCCTTCGTCAACTTCTTGTCAGGTGTGACTGAACCGGGATTGTACGGGGTTGTCATGAAGAACAAGAAATATTTCATCTCGCTCACACTGGGCGGTTTGGTGGGCGGTATCGTCTGCGGTGTGACCAAGTCCTATATTACGAACTTTGCGTTCACGGGTCTGTTCGGCCTGCCGGCCTTTCTGTCTTCGCCAACGGCAACGACCTATTTCATCGCAGTGGGGATAACTTTGGCTGTTTCCTTCTTTGCTACGATTCTATTAAGCAAACAAAACATTCAGTTCAAGAAGCAGAAGTCGTAGGCTTCCAACCGTTCGCCACGCTACTAGCCAAGCAGAAGCCATAGAGCAACCGAAACTGCAAATCCCTTGAGCGTACTCTATAATATAAAGAAAAACAGAACAATAGGCGCGAGGTGTGAGACAACATGGCAACGATTAAGGATATTGCAAAATTACTCGATATTTCAGTTTCGGCGGTTTCTATGGCTTTGAACGACAGTCCGGAAATTGGCGAGAAGACCAAGATCAAAGTGAGAGAAGCTGCCAAGCAGCTTAACTATATCAAGAACGGCTCGGCGATTGATTTGCAGCGGCAGAAGACCAATATCGTGCTGCTGATTACGGATAACCCGACCCGTTCCTATTTTACCGACTCCTTGCAGGTCATCCAGCAGGAGTTGATTGCGAAGCAAATCGATTTGGTCATTATTACAGCGAATGACAAGCATAAAGGAACGGCTGAGCGGTTTATTTCCGAGAATCGGGCGGACGCGGTCATCTGTATGTCCAAATTTATCTCTGAGGAATTTATTAATCTTTATGCCAATAAGAATATGCCGGTGTTTGTGCTGGGCCGGGCCGCCAAGCTGATTACAAATGAACATGTGATCAATGTCCCCCTCGATTATAAGCGTGTCGGGGAAGATATCACCGAGTATCTTATTGCCAAGGGACATCGCAAGATTGCTTTCGTCAGGGGAAGCCGGACATCCATTGGCTCGAATTATCGGTATAAAGGGTACTTGAGAACGTTGAAGAAATATCAATTAGAGCTGGATAAAGAGCTTGTATTCGAAGCGCGCGGCAGCGATTATGACCACGGCTACGGCATTACGGAGAGCATTGTGGAACACATTGAATCCGGTCGGGTTGACGGAATATTTTACGCTACGGATGATCTTGCTGTAGGAGGCTTGCAGAAGCTGCTTGAGAGAGGGATCTCTGTGCCGGATGACGTATCAATCGTAGGCTACAATAACTATCCAATCTCCAGAATGGTCACCCCGCCGATTACGACGGTGGACCTGCATCAGCAGCAAATTATGCGTAGGGTGGCCAAATCCTTAATCGCCATGATGGAGGGGAATAAAGTTAAGGCCGATTTGGTCCAGAAGCTGCAGCAGAGCGCTATTTTCCATTCGGAAATTATAGAAAGAAGCTCGGTGAAAAGTAGAGAGTAAGGAGAGGAACCGTATGTCGACAGAGAAGTTGCCTGAGGATTTCTTATGGGGAGGGGCCGTATCGGCTAACCAATCCGAAGGAGCATGGAATGTAGGAGGCAAAGGGATTAGCACCGCAGATGTCGCTACTGCAGGTAAGCACGGGCAGAAGAGAGTATATACGGACGGCGTCCTGGAAGACGTGTATTATCCCAATCACGAAGCTATTGATTTTTATCATCGTTATCCGGAGGATATTGCCTTGTTTGCCGAAATGGGCTTCAAATGCTTCCGGACCAGCATTCATTGGACGAGAATCTTCCCGCAAGGGGACGAGATGGAGCCGAACGAGGAAGGACTAGCCTTCTATGACCGCCTGTTTGATGAATGCTTGAAATATGGTATTGAGCCGGTCGTTACGATTTCTCATTATGAAACCCCGCTTTATTTGGTCGAGAAATACGGCTCCTGGACATCCCGCAACATGATCGATTTTTATGTACGTTTGTGTGAGGTGCTGTTCCGGAGATATCGTACGAAGGTGAAATACTGGATGACCTTTAACGAGATTAATGTGATTACCCTAAATCCAGTCATTGCTGCGGGAATTCGTATCGAGCAGGCGGAGCACCCCGAGCAGTTGATGTATCAAGCGGCACATTATCAGATGGTTGCCAGTGCAAGAGCTGTTCGGTTGGGTCGCGAGATTAATCCTGACTTCAAGATCGGCATGATGATGCTGTATCCGTTATCCTATGCGGAGACTTGCTCCCCGGAAGACAACCTGGAGAACATGCATAATATGGATCTCCATTATTATTTCTCCGATATCCAAGTCCGGGGGTATTACACCCCGAAAGCTATAAAATTTCTGGAACGACGTCAAATCTCGCTGGATATTACACCACAGGACAAACAAGACTTAATGCAAGGGACCGTTGATTATATAGGCATCAGCTATTATATGTCCCTGGTTACCAGCGCCAACCCCAACCGGAAAATTCGGGTCAAGGGCAACATGCTGGACGGCATTGCCAATCCGTATCTGGAGAAGAGTGCTTGGGATTGGCAGATCGATGGCCTGGGGCTGCGAATCGCTTTGAATGATTTGTATGATCGTTATCAGTTGCCGATTTTTGTTGTTGAGAACGGCCTAGGGGCCGTCGATGAGAAGCGCGAAGGCGAAATGGTCCAGGATGATTATCGAATCGATTACTTGAGGAAGCATATTGCTCATATGATAGACGCGGTTGTGTTGGATGGAGTAGATGTCATGGGCTACACCGTCTGGGGCTGCATCGATTTGGTCAGCGCCTCGACCGGAGAAATGAAGAAACGCTACGGCCTGATTTACGTGGATCGTGACGATCAAGGACAGGGAACGCTGAACCGGGAGCGCAAGAAATCTTTTTACTGGTACAAAAACGTGATTGCATCAAACGGCGCGATGTTGGACGAGCCTCAAGAAGAGCAGACAGAGGAGGGATAAGGATGAAATTTCCAAATCTATTCAAGCCGATTCGCATCAAAAATACCGTATTCAATAACCGGATTATTGCCACGCCTGCAGGACCTTATCATGATAAAGCGATCGGCGGAGCCGGGGTCATTATTACGGGCAGCGTTAACGTCAGCCGCAAGAGAGCAAGCTATTCCCGGCCGGACGAGCCCTATGCCTTCGACAAATATCAAATGGAAGCCACGAGAAATCGAGTAATTGTCGCCCATCAGGCGGGAGCAAAGGCCTCGCTGGAACTGATTCATTCGGGTCAATATGCCCGTGTAGACGATTATGCCATTGGCCCTGTTGATCTGGTGCGGGAAGACGGCACTATCGTCAAAGCGATGGACGAGCAAATGATGGACGAGGTCGCGAACGACTGGGCAGAGACGGCCAAGCGGGCCAAGGAGACCGGATTTGATCTCGTTATGCTGCATTTTGCCCATGGCTGGCTCCCCGCCGAATTCCTGTCGCCGCTGTTTAACAAACGGACGGACGAATACGGGGGTTCCTTTGAGAACCGGATTAAATTCCCGAAAATGATTATTGATCGGGTGCGCGAAGCGGTGGGTCATGATTTTATCGTGGACATGAGAATCAGCGCCTCCGAAGTTGTGGACGGCTCCATTGAGTTCAGAGACGTGCTGGAGTTTATCAAAATCGTTGAGGACAAGCTGGATATGGTGCATATTTCGGCGGGGCTGGATATCAACTATGAGGGCAATGTGCATATGGCTCCAACGATCTTTAAAGAGCATATGCCTAACGTTGAGTGGGCTGCCGAGGTCAAGCGCAACGTTAAAATCCCCGTATCTGTGGTGGGCGCGATCATGAGTCCGGCGGAAGCCGAATCGATTATTGCGGAAGGCAAGGCGGACTTTGTTGCCCTGGGGCGCCCATTGATTGCCGACCCGTTCTGGCCGCAGAAGGCCAAGGAAGGCCGGGATGAAGATATCGTCCCTTGCTTGCGCTGCCAATACTGCTACCATATTTCCACGGAGCGCAAAAATGTCGGCTGTTCGGTCAACCCGCGTTATACCCGCTATGATATGGTTCCTTTGGAGTTGCCAAAGGCGAAGCAAAGGAAGAAGGTTGTTATCGTTGGGGGCGGCCCTGCGGGGATGAAGGCTGCTTTGGTTGCTGATGAGCGGGGCCATGAAGTGATTTTGCTGGAGAAGCACGAATCATTAGGTGGGGCCTTGCGTTACTCGGCATATGAAGAGCTAAAGATTGATTTGTACAACTATATGAACTATTTAATTACCCAGATCGGCAAATCAGGAGTTACGGTGAAGTTGGGCGTAGAAGCAACGCCGGAGCAGATTAAGCAGTTGTCCCCGGATGCCATTATTGTGGCTACGGGTGCGGTTCCGTTTACACCTCCGATCAAAGGCGTGGAGCAAAGCCATGTGATGGGGGCATTGGACGTCTACACCCGTATGGATGAAGTCGGGAATGAGGTCGTGCTGGTTGGCGGCGGCTCCACGGGATGCGAGCTGGGTATCGAATTGGCGCGGCATGGGAAGCAGGTTATCATCATGGAAGCGGGAGATCTGCTGGCCAAGAACGGGAACATCCTCTATCGTGTTGGTTTACGGCAGGCCATGGACAAGCAAGAAACGCTGCACACCAAGTTAAATGTGAAAATTGTAGAGATCAGCGCGGATGGGGTTATTTATGAGGAAGCTGGCGAGCGGAAGCAAATTTCGGCGGATACCGTGATTCTCTCCACGGGGATGAGAACCACTCCGGCGCTCATCGATTCGTTCTATGGCATTGTTCCGGACACCTTTGTTATCGGCGATGCTAATAAACCAAGAAATGTGATGGATGCCACCCGAGAAGGTTACTTCATCGCTAAAAATCTGTAGGGTAGGGGGAAACAACGGTGTTTGGTTGGAAGAAGGAACAAGCCGGTCCGGTGGTGGTCGAGATTCCGTCTCCAGTACCCGGAACGTTGGTAGCCTTGGAGCAAGTGCCTGACGAAGCTTTTGCCGCTAAAATGATGGGGGAAGGCATCGCCATCCAGCCCACAGAGGGGAGAGTCATCGCTCCGTTTGACGGCAAGGTTGTTCACTTGATGGAGAAGAGCAAGCATGCGATTATGCTGGAGCACGCTTCTGGCGCGCAAATCCTGATTCATGTCGGAATGAATACCGTATCTCTGAAGGGTGAGGGGTTTACGGCACATGTCAAAACGGGGGATGTGATAACCCGGGGAGAACTGCTGCTGGAGTTCGACATCGCCCTGATTGAGCAAGCGGGCTATCCTATAATAACGCCTGTCATTGTACCGAATGGTCAGGAATGTGTGAAGCAGGTGGAGGTAGCTGCAAGTCAGAGCGATCCTGCCCAAGCGGTTATCACCATTCAGTGCTGAGAAATTTGATTTTGAATAGTTACGGTTCTTGGAAACGCCAAGGCCCGGAATTCAAGTTTGACGCCAACCTTGCAGCCCGGCTTGAATGGAAATGTAACGCCCTGGTCGTAAAATGACCAGGGCGTTTTGTTGTGAACTAAGCTTGCTCCGTACTTCGAGAAGATAAACGCAACCACCAAGCCATAATAAAATGTAGTAGGGACCCGTTAATGAGGATCAAAGATCAATTCTCGTAGTCATGTACTCATAATGTCCCCGCCTTCAAAACACAAATGTCGAGGTGTTCGGTCATTGGCCACAAAAGCTTTGTGATACCTATCCCATAACGCGACAAGTAATCTTTAACCGCCAAAGGAACCTATCCTGTGGCGGTTTTTTTGAATCCGATAAATCCTAAATGGAATAATAGTCTTGCTTCATCCACAATATCCAAAAAGGCATATAAATTTCAGTTTTTAATTTTAAGTGAATTAATTTACTCACAGCGTGTGCAACTGGTTCATATCTGGTATAATAAAATAATAATCAGGAAGTGCAATGAAATATAGTTAGAACATAAAAAGATGAAGAGGATAGGTGGAACGGCCAATGGCGAAAATAGATCGTCATACTTTTCAGACCAGAACCAGACATATGTCTGCCGATCTGAAGCAAAAAATTAACTCCGGAGCTTACAGTCCGGGAGAATTTCTTCCTTCCGAGATGGCACTGACAGAACAGTACAAACTAAGCAAAAACTCCGTGAGATACGTACTGGATGAGCTCGTACAAGAGGGATTGATCATTAAAATTCCCAGGGTAGGCACGCAGGTAACAAAGCCTGCTTCCAAGGAAACCATTCGTTTTGGCGTATATCCCTCATTGTATAAAGAAGCGGGGATGGAGGAACTAATTAAGCGATTCCACGAGAAACATCCACATATTCATGTGGAAACGATTGAGCTTCCTTATATGAATTCAGACAATATCGCCAATCTGATCAAACTGGGGATTATCGATGCGTTAACCATCAACTTGCAGGATATGTACCAATTCCAAGAGAAGAACTACCTTGATTTGTTTGCCGACCAGGATCGAGACGATACGATATACCCTTTTCTTACACCTTATTTTGAGAAGGAATCGGGTGTTCTGGCAGCACAGCCTTTCGTTTACTCACCTGTTATTTTGTGTTACAACAAGGAGCATCTGAGGGAGAAAAGACTGGGTGAACCAAACAGCAGCTGGAGTTGGGATGAACTGGCGGCACTGCTCAGGGAGCTCAAGGCGCCTCATCGCTACAGCATCGCTTTTCAATTATTTTCCATGAATCGGTGGCCCATTTTCTGGTTGCAAAATGAGGACGATCCATCTTCGATCGATTCCAGTCCAGCTCAGAACGGAACCAGCTTGCCCACAGAAGGATTACGATGGCTCAGGGATCTTGTGACAGAGGAAGGAATATTTCCGCTTGCCTTGGCACAAGGTGAATTCGAAGCCGAGAAATTGTTTAAGGAGCAGAAGATCTCCGTCATGCTAACCACATATTACATGCTGAATGAGCTGAAGAATGCGAATTTTTCCTTTGATATCGCTCCGCTGCCACATTTTAAGAATGATAGAACACTCCTTCTCTCTACAGCCATTGCTCTCAGTGCCGAATCGAGCCGAAAGGACACGGCGGCCTGCTTTGTGAATTATCTCACTTCAGATGAGGCACAGACCTATATCAGACAGTACACATACAGTTTACCTGCAAGCAGATATATTACGGAAACATTTTCAGTGGAGCTTAAAAACAAACCGTCCAGGTTGGAGCTTCATCGAGACTATAGTTCGAAATACATGACGTATCGCGATCTGTCGATTTCTATGGAAACCCAGATTCGTTTCGGAGAAAGTCTGAAGCAGTACATGTCTTATTTAACGGATGAAGAGGGACTTGCTGAAGTGTTGCTTCCGTCTAAGAGTCTCAATCTTTAAAAAACGAAAAGAAGCCTAAAAAGCACTGCCATGAGGAAGTGCTTTTTTTATTTTATATGAACTACAAAAGAACCAGTTGACAGACAACTTGGCATATGCTAATTTCTTAGTGAAAATAAATACCACATATGATCCAATTACAGAACTTAACAAAGAGAGGTGACCTTATTCGGATGAAGACCGTGGCTGAATTGGAAGCAAAGCTTTCGGAGGCATCCGACCGGCTAATCAGCGACTTATATAAAGTAGACGGGGAGCTTCTAATATTAGGCGCAGGCGGACTGCTGGGTCAAAGCCATTCATCCAGATGCTGCTTCACAAAATCGTCTAGGCTTGCTTCTCTTTCCCAGCCATGAATATCGGAATCATTGGGCTTGACAGCTCGCATGCCCTGGCATTCACCCGTACTCTTCAGGAAACCCAGGAGACTCTTTTTTCGGATGTGACCGTGACGGCCGCATATGCGGGCGGATCACCGGATTTTCCGCTCAGCATCAGCCGTGTTAACACTTTTGCCGGCCGGATGACGAAAGAATACGGAGTGAGATTGATGCCCACGATGCAGCAGGTTACAGAAAGCACCGATGCCATCCTTATCTTGAGTGCCGACGGAAGAACACATCTGAATCAATTCAAGGCCATCTGTCCTTACCGGAAACCGGTATTTATCGATAAGCCTTTTACTTTGTCGACAGCAGACGCAAGTGAAATCATCAAACTCGCAGAAGAGTTTCAAATCCCATTAATGAGTGCTTCAAGCTTACGTTATGCCGAAGCCCTGCCTGAATGCACAAGAGGAGACATCTTGGGGGCGGACGTTTACGGTCCGATGCACGTCGAATCGACGCAGGGGCATTATTTTTGGTACGGCATCCATTCGGCAGAACTGTTGTTTCGAATCATGGGCCCCGGGTGCAGGGAAGTGACCGCCTTTTCCACAGATCACGACGATCTCATTACCGGAACCTGGAAAGAGGGGCGAATGGGAACGATTCGCGGAATCCGAAGTGGCCCAGAGTCTTTTGGAATAAGCCTGCACACCAGAAACGCTACCCGACATGTCCCGCTTGAACCGAGTTACAGAGAGCTTTTAAAGTCTGTCATAAATTTGTTCAAAAACGGCGTGTACACGGTGCATCCCTCCGAAACGCTGGAAGTCATCCGGTTTTTGGAGTGTGCGGAGCAAAGCCGTCTACAAAAACGCACCGTCCTCATGGAAATGTGATAAGGCCTTATACGGATTGACCCCTTGCTCTAGTGAATCAGATCCACCTATCTGAAGGAGGAATGTTTGATGAAGCTGAAAAAGAGGATTTCCATGCTGCTTGCGACCACGCTGTTAACCTCGATCCTTGCCGCATGCAGCAGCGGTACGGACAAAGGCGGTTCTGCCGCCTTGCCACCCCAGGAGCCCGGAAAGTACGGTGATACAGGCGGCTTGACTTTGCCTCTTGTGGATGAGCCGACGACCATCACGTACATGCTGCCAAGCAATGCGAAAGATCTCGGTCCGAGCAAACTGGTTGTCCAGGAGCTTGAAAAACGGACCGGTATTAAAGTCAACTTCCAAACCTATTCCCCACAAACCTACCAGGATAAATTAAAAGTCATTGTGGCATCCGGTAAGCTGCCGGACATTTTTACAGGGCTAAAACCGGCCGAACTCAAAAAAATCGGCAAACAAAAAGGTGTAGCTGCCATCAATGAATACGCGGATCAGCTCCCTAACTTCAAAAAGCTATATATGGAAGAAAACGACTGGGTCATCAAATCCTTCGGCGATGAAGCCGGCAACATATATACCTGGCCTATATATAACCTCAATCGCAAAGTAAATCACGGATTCATGTACAGGAAAGATATCTTTGATGAGCTAGGTATCAAGGAATGGACGAACACGAACGAGTTTTACGAAGCTTTGAAAAAAGTAAAAGAAGCTTACCCCGATTCTTACCCCTATGCATCCAAAAGCATGGCCAATATCTTCAGAGATTGGGCCTTCGGTTGGGGGCTCGGCAATACGGATCAGTACCCGGCGTACTACGATGAAAAAGATGGCACCTGGAAGTACGCCGCAGTACAGCAAGAGCATAGAGACATGCTCGATTTCATGAAAAAGCTGTACAATGAAAAACTGCTCGATCCGGAATTTTTGACGGACACGCAGGATTCCTGGACGACCAAGATGACGACGGACAAATCGTTTGTCACGTTTGACTGGATTGGACGCCTGGATCTCTTTTACAACCAGATCAAAGGGCAAAATCCGGACTATGACCTCAGGTATGCAAACCCCGTGGGACCGACCGGCAATGTCAGAACCCTGCCAGAAGTTTCGGATTTCAGCGTTGCCGTAGCCAAGAACAAAAATACAGAAACCTCACTCAAACTGCTCGACTATCTAACCAGCCCATCCGGGAGTGAACTGATGACCATCGGGGTGGAAGGGGTTAACTTCGAATGGGGCGAGGACGGATATCCGGTCTACCCGGAACTGAAAGATCTTCCACTTGTCGATATTACCGTGCTGGAGGATCGGTATGCCATGTGGCTGGAAGGAGCTTACCTAAGACCGGACCATCGAAGCATCTACTATCGTTTCTCGGAAAAAGAGCAGGAGGCGCAGGATAAAATCGTGAACGAGGATCGTTTCGAACCACTTGATCCGATTCTTAATTTTACGGACGAAGAAACCTCCAAGATCGCCGAGCTGCAGACATCGCTGCAAAAATCGGCTGAAGAATTTAACGCGAAATATATCCTTGACGCCAGCTACGGAGATGCCGAGTGGGAGAATTTCAAAGGCCAAATCAGCAAAGGCGGCGTGGAGGAACTGATGACGATCTATAATGAAGCTCAAAAAAGATACGATGAGTCCAAATAAACGGCCTTAAGGCCGTGATTCCACTGGAGGGACGATGGATGGGACGTTTCCCTCCTTGTGGGAAAAAGGATTGGAGGCGAAAATCTTATGGCAGACATGGGCACGGAACATTCGGCAGTTTACCATAAAGGAGTGCCAAAGAAGAGATTCAGAAGCCGGCTTGGAAAAACGTGGAATCATATGAAACGCGACAGGCAACTGCTTCTGCTGTTTCTACCTTGCATCCTATTCTACGTCATCTTTCGTTACGGGCCGCTATATGGACTGATTATTGCCTTCAAAGACTACAGCGTGTTTACAGGAGTGCTTGGCAGCGAATGGGTGGGATTTGAGCATTTCATCAAGTTTTTTACGAACCAAGACTTCTGGATGCTGTTCCGGAACACGCTGCTCCTTGGGTTGTATACGCTCATTTTTGGCTTTCCTTTTCCAATCATGCTTGCCCTTCTGCTGAACGAAGTCAGAAACAAATGGTTTAAAAAGTCCGTTCAAACCTTCAGTTATTTGCCGGCATTTTTGTCCGTGGTCATTATCAGCAGCATGATTATCGATTTCCTTTCTCCGAACCATGGTATTTTGAATCAAGTACTGGCTGCGTTCGGTTTCGAGAAAAAGTATTTTCTCGTTGATCCGGGTTGGTTCCGTCCGATTTATGTTATTTCGGAAATATGGGCGAACGCAGGATACGAATCGATCATTTATCTGGCGGCGATTGCGGGAATCAGTCCCACGCTCTATGAAGCCGCCAAGGTGGACGGCGCCAGCCGTTTCCATATGATCCGCCATATCACGCTTCCCGGATTGTTTCCCACGATGCTCATCATGTTTATATTGAAAACCGGCTCCTTGATTCGCGTCGGTTACGAGAAAGTACTGCTGCTCTACAATCCGATGACCTATAATGTTGCCGATGTATTTTCAACTTATGTGTACCGTAAAGGACTGCTTGAATCGAATTACAGTTATGCGGCCGCAGTAGGGCTGTTCGAGGCGCTCGTGGCCATGGTGATGCTGCTGTCCGCCAATGCGATCAGCAAACGGCTGGGAGGAAACGGCTTATGGTAGGAGAACGCAAAATATCTGTTTTTGGTGTTTTTAACACGCTGATACTCTGTCTTGTTGCTGTAGCGACACTCTATCCCATTGTGTACATTACGGCCGTTTCTTTGAGCGATACAGCAGCAGTCGTTCAAGGTAGAGTGTTTCTTTTCCCGAAAGGTCTGAACCTTGAAGCTTATGCCGAGGTGCTTAAAAATGACACGATTCCAAGAGCCTATCTGAATTCTGTTTTTTATACGGCATTCGGCACGTTTGTGAATTTACTTATCACGGCTGTTGCCGCGTATCCCTTGTCCCAAAAAGGATTTTTCGGACGCAAGTTTTTTATGCTGGCCATCGTTCTAACCATGTTCCTGAATCCCGGCATTATACCCACTTATGTAGTCGTGCAGCAGCTGGGGTTAACGGATTCGGTTTGGGCACTCGTACTTCCCAATGCCATCTGGACCATGGAACTGATTATTCTAAAAAGCTTTTACGAAAACATGTCTTCCCAGATACGTGAAGCGGCCCTGATCGACGGAGCTTCCGAATACCGGATTCTGTTCAACATTGTCATTCCCTTATCCAAGCCTGCGCTTGCTTCCATCGGACTTTTTTATTTCATGGGTCATTGGAACAGCTTCTTCCTGCCGTTGATTTACTTGAACGATCCGGATAAATATCCTTTGCAGGTCGTGCTGCGGGATATGCTCATCTACAGCGCGGAAAACGACGCGGGACTTGTCGACCGTTCGGCTCTTGCCCCTCAGTCCATCAAAAATGCGACCATCGTGCTTTCCATGATCCCTGTTCTGCTCATCTATCCGTTTGCCCAGAAGTATTTTGCCAAAGGTGTGATGCTCGGTTCGGAAAAAGGCTAAACAGACATAAGGAGGAGCTCTATCTAATGAAAATCGTTGCTGCGAAGGAAGGAAAAGTTACGATACTGCAAGCGGATATCCCCGAACTGAACAAACGACATGTCCAAGTGAGAACCGAATATTCGGCGATTAGTCCCGGTACGGAGATGAGTGCGATTAAGAGATCAGGCGTATCTCCCGTATATCTTGGCTATAGCGCTGTTGGGATTGTGGAAAAAACGGGAAGTGAAGTCAGGGATATTCTTCCGGGAGACCGAGTGGCTTGTTACGGTGTGCCCTACGTAAGACACGCAGAGGTGATTTCGGTACCGACCAATCTGGTAACCAAAGTGCCTCATCATGTCAAACCTGAGGAGGCCGCATTTACAGGGCTCGGGGCCATTGCCATACATGCCCTGCGTACAGCCAACGTGAGGTTCGGTGACAAGGTGCTTGTCGTTGGACTGGGTATTCTCGGAAATCTTGTGGCCCAAATTGCCGCTGCTGCTGCATGCCACACTGCTGCATATGATCTGAGCGAAGCTCGGGTTCAGCTGCTTCAGGAGCAGATGGGCATTCAAGCGAGCTTTTCAAGTGAAGAGGAAGTGGATCGTTTTGTGGTGAACGAAACGGGCGGATACGGATTCGATTCCATTCTCTTATGTGCCGGCGGACCTGGAGAAATGCTGATCAACAAGTCGCTTGAATGGCTTCGTGACCGGGGAAAAGTCGTGATCGTCGGTGATTTGTCCATGAAGTTTTCAAGAGATTTGATGTTTCGCAAAGAAGCCCAGGTCCTGATCTCGAGAGCGGGCGGGCCGGGAAGGTACGATATGCAGTACGAGAAGAACAATCAGGATTATCCCATCGGTTTCGTGCGTTGGACGGAAGGAAGAAATATGGATGAGTACGTCAGGTTGCTTGCTGATCAGCGAATTACGGTAAGTCCTGCTATCACGCATATGTTTGCGTTGGACGAAGCGTTTGAAGCCTATGGAAATTATCAATCCGACTCGGCTCGAGGGGCCCTGGCCACGTTGATCAAGTATTTATAATGACATCAAGAAGGGGAGATAAGTGATGAAAAAGCCTTTTTTCAACCTGATCACCATGTTCATGAGTTGTTTACTTGTATTTGCGATGTTTCCCGTGCAGCCTGCTCCTGCCCAAACGGAGGAATCCAAACTTTCTCAAAAAAACTTCAGCGAACCCGAAGAATTGCTTGTTCCCAACAACTACACGGTAGCTGTCTTTAACGGAACCGTAGGCTACGAGGATGGAAAACCCGTGATGTATGCCACAAGCAAAGGAAAGCCCGGCTTCCTGAATGTGATCGACCTCGAAGAGTACAAACTGCTTCGGACCGTTTCTCTTGCGCCGTCGGAAAGCTCCTGGGCGCATACCGTTGCGCCGAACGGTACGCTTTATGTGGCGGCCGAAGGATCGGGCGCACGGTTATGGGAGTATTCGCCCGTCACTCATGAGGCCGTTCAAGTGGCCCAATTTGAGGGACAGTCGGTCTCCAATAGCATCACGACGGATGAACAGGGGAGAGTGTACGTTGGGACTTATCCGGGCGGCAAAGTTTGGCAGTATGACCCTGCTACCAAGCAAGTGAGGGATTACGGCCGCGTTATTGGCGCGCTTGATCAGGAGTATGTCCGCTCCATTGCTTACCAGGGAGGATATATTTATGCCGGTACGGCCCATGAACAGATCGTGCGTGTGGATTTGGCTACAGGTGAAAAAACGAATATCGCCGCTTCGCTTACCGTAAAAAACGATACAGTATACGATTTGAGTACGATCGATAACCGTTATTTGTTCGCCCGTTATACGGATGGAAGTGGGATACCGGGTGAGGGTTATATCTACGATACAACTACAGGATCATGGCTTGATGTGGAGCTCCAGCAGGTAACCGGCCTTCACGCGACCGATTCGGTCGATGGAAAGCTGTATTATATGTCAGAGAAAAAACTGAAAACCTTTGACCTGGCGACACATCAGGTAGCGGAAACCGGCATGACTTATGAGAGTGGATTTAGAGGCGCGGATTGGGTAGAGTTCAAAAACAACCCCGAGCTTCCGGGAAAAACACTCGTTACGGTCCGATATGACGGCGGGGTAGCCATGCTAAATATCGATACCAAAAAAGTAATTGTAAAGCCGCCGATTATTCCGGGTTTGCCGGGAGTCGTCAATCGGCTTCAAAGCGTATCAGAGACACAGCTGATAACAACGGGTTCTCAAGCAAGGTCTTCCTTGGTTGACTTAGAGACCATGACGGCAAAACCTTTTAGTATCGGTCAAGCGGATAGTGTATACCCGATGGGAAACAAAGTCTATATGGGAGTCTACCCGGAAGGTGGCTTGTACGTTTATGATCTGAATCAAGAACCGGGGAGCACGAATCCGCAGCGCCTCGCTGTACTCGGGAACGATCAGGAACGGCTTGTGCATATGACTGAAGGGGACGGTAAGCTGTTTATTTCGACCATCTCCGGATACGGAACGTTGGGAGGATCGCTGACGGTCCATGATACAGCAACAGGCGAAACCAAAGTGCATCGCAACGTGGTTCAGAATCAGAGTGTGCTTAGCACCGCTTACGTAGACGGAAAGATTTTTGGATCAACGACCATTAGGGGAGGACTGGGCTCCACGCCAAGCGAGCAGGAAGCCAAAATTTTTGTGTGGGATGTTCAGAAAGAGCAAAAAATAACGGAGTTTACGCTGGATATTCCCGAACTTATCGATCCTCTTTTCATTGGAGACCTGTCTCTCGGGCCGGATGGACTCATCTGGGGAGCATCCTATGAATATATTTTTGCGATCGATCCGAACACGTACAAACTTGTAAAATATAAAAAAATATATCCGAAGCTTTATTACACCCAGTGGCACCATCATCCGATGCGTTGGTCGGAAGACGGACTTTTGTATGTTCTGTTTAACAACAAGCTGACGGTCATCGATCCGGAAACGCTGGATTTCAGAACAATAACGGATGCATCGAGATTTGATCTCGGGATGGATGGGGATCTTTATTTCACCGATCTCGCCACGAATACTGTTCTGTATAGAATCAAAATTGATGGAGAGATTGTACCCGAACCGCCGGGACTTCCTTTGCCAGTAAACAATGCCGGACTGGAGCAGCCGGAAGAGAGCGGAAAGCTGCCGGGCTGGACTTCGATGTTTGCGACTAGCGGGGATGCTTATTTTGAGCGAAGCGGCAACAAGAGTTATACGGGGGATTACAGCCTGAAAACAACGGATCTTATACGTACCGCCTCCGTCGCGGTGCAAAGCGATCCAATCGCATTATCGCCTGGGGGAGAGTATACCGCGAGCACTCAAATTTATATTGAATCAGGCCAGCCTGGGTTCATGTTCCGATTTTATAATGCGGAAGGGCAAAGTTTGTCCACGCTGGAAACGCATCTGGATGAATCTCGACTTCGCCAATGGCAAAAAGTAACCCTGCGCGGTACGGCACCGGAAGGAACGGCTTATGCCAGACTGATCGCAGTAACCAGCCGCTATAATATCTCAATAGCGTACTACGACGATTTTTCCGTAACGGCTAAGGATCATATGGCACCCTTGACTGAGGTTACCTTTAATCCGCAGGCAAATGAGCAGGGGTGGCATCATGAAGATGTTTCCATAACGTTGAACTCGGAAGGAGCAGCCTCCCTCTTCTACGAAACCGCAGGGGCCGAAAGAATGGATCAGCGTGAGACCCCAGGCAGTACCACAGAGTTTACAGTCAGCGCAGAAGGCGTAACGTCAGTAACGTATTGGGCAGAATCGGCTTATGGCGTGTCCGGGGTGCCCTCTACTATCGAGGTCAAGATCGACAAAACGGCCCCTACAATTGAATTTTTAGGAAAACCCGTCTATGAAGTCGATGATGTCATCCGGATCGAATGCTCCGCTCAGGATGCATTATCTGGTATAGCCAAAAGTGATTGCGATGCTGTGCTTGCAGATCGCCCCGCCTATTTGACGGGTATCGGGGAGCATCTGGTCGATGCATCCGTGTATGATATCGCCGGGAACGTTGCAAAGTCCTCTTTTTCCTATGAAGTGATCCTTACCTATAAAGGCATGGCAGGACTTATTGACAAGTTCCTATCTAACGATCCTGAGCTGGCAGAGAGACTGAAGGAACAATTATTCAAAGTACAAAGAGCCGATGAATCGGGCAATGAGGGGGAGAAAAAAGGCGCATTAAACGGATTTATCCATCAAGTGCAGGCCAAGAGTGGTAAGGGATTAGCTCAAGAACATGCCGAGCTGTTGACCCAGTTGGGGTCCCAAATTTAACTCGATTTGAATGAAAAGCCATTCTCGTCAGGATTCATGGTCAATTGGGCTCCCACGGGATGCAAAAGGGAGCCAGCGCGCCTAATATTTCTTTCTCCGGCAGCCGTCGAAATTGAAGCAGATAACCCTATTGCGCGGCTTATAGTACACTTTACTTGGACCGATTGCAAAATGCAGTCGGTCTTTTCCAGATGCGATGAATTTAATTGTTGATCACATCAATTATCTATCAAAGCCCACTAAAGAGTGATTTGCCAGTGAGAATATTAATTGAGCCAATTCGAGGCTTGAAACACTAAACCCGTCTTTAATCCATTCTTGAATGATGGCTAAGCTTCCATTGACTAAATAGGCGTAAGTATATTGTTTCAACTTATCCGGTACGTTGAGCTGAAGATAACTGTCGATATTTTTCAGAACTCCATTAATTAACCGTTGGGGGAACAACATCGTATCATTTGATTTCAATAACATCACTTTAAATAGAGCATCATTTTTCTTGATGTAATCCAGAAATGACATGATATATCGAATACCGTCGTTATTGCTAGGTTCGATTTTTTTTAAGTATTCACTTGTATTGTGTATAATTTCTTGCTCTAACTTTTCAAGCAATTCAAATGAGCTCGCATAATGCAGATAAAATGTAGAGCGATTAATTCCGGCCGTACTGCATATCTCCTTGACACTTATTTGACCTATGCTCTTATCCTTAAGCAAGCTAATCAAGGCCTGGTTTAGGAGTAACTTGGTTAACCGTTCCCGTTGATTCACCCTTACTTTCCTCCACTCATAAAAAAAGTTTTGGTTAAATAGACACATTATTGGTATTTGTCTAACACAAAACATAACAAAAACAACTGTTGGTTGTAAAATAGACACTGTGTCAGTATTCTAAAGGTAGACATAGTATTTGTCAATAACCTTAAAATGCAGGGAGATACGGTGATGAAAAAGCGCGTCATGATAACAGGAGCCGCAGGCAATATGGGGATGGAAACAGTAAAGCTCATGAAGAATGAATTAACGAAATGCGAGCTACTGCTCTTTGACTTAGATAATGAACACAGCCGGAACCAGCTTAAAGAATATGAATCCATGGCCGGTGTGAAAGTTGTTTATGGTGATCTGCTTAACTCCAGTCTGGTTTACGATTGTGTGAAGGAATCCGACATCATCTTGCATATCGCTGCTTTTGTTTCCCCTGCGGCTGATGAATTTCCTGAAAGGGCAATGAAGGTTAACTACGGATCTACCAGAAATCTTGTGGACAGTATCAAAAAAAGCGGCCGTGCAGATGAAATACGCTTCGTATTTATCGGTACAATTGCCGAAACCGGTGACCGTATGCCGCCTATTCATTGGGGGCGTGTAGGCGATCCTATCAAGCCGAGTGTATACGACTATTACGCCGTATCCAAAATTGCCGCAGAGCGTATGGTCATCGAATCAGAGCTGAAGAATTGGGTGAGCCTGCGTCAAACCGGGATTATGGGGCCAAAAATGAGCAAAATTGAAGACCCCATTATGTTTCACAACTGTCTGGAGAATGTGCTTGAATACGTATCCGATCGGGATTCCGGACGGTTGATGCGAAACCTGTGCATTAAGGATATAGATGGAACACTGGATGTAGATTTCTGGCAGCATATTTATAATATCGGAGGAGGTGAGAGCTGCCGCGTCAGCACGCTGGATATGTACAAAGTCATGTATGGCAAACTTGGCTTCACGAATCTGGACCACGCTATTGATCCGAAATGGTATGCAACTCGCAATTTCCATGGACAATATTATACCGATTCGGATAAGCTGGAGAGTTATCTGGAGTTCCGGAGCGATTCCATGGAATATTTCTATCAAAGTTATCTTGATAACCTGGTGCCGCTGGTGCCGCTGGCCAAGGTCATCACAAAGGTGCCTGGCGGGCAGAAATTAATGGGAACGATTATCAAAAACAAGACAAAGAAAGAGGCTGTAAAGGAACGCGGAACCATTCGCTTTATAGAAGACAATGATGCCGAAAAAATTGACGCTTATTGGGGCAGCAAAGCCAACTATGAAGCGATACCAGACAAGCTGTCAGACATGAAGAAATTCACTGATTGGAACAAGGTGATTAATCTGGATCATGGCTATGATGAGAGTAAGCCTGCATCAGAGCTGAACCTTGAAGATATAAAGGGAGCCGCCAAGTTCCGTGGCGGCGAATGTTTATCAACCAGCATGGTTACCGGGAACTGGGCTGGCAAGCTTACTTTTAAATGCGCCTTCGGCCATACATTTCATGCTAGTCCAAAGCTGGTCTTGGAAGGTGGCCATTTCTGCCCAGAGTGTGAGCGTAAGAGCTGGAATTACAAAGAAAGGGCTAAACGTGAACCGTTTTTTGCCCAGGTGTGGTATCCTCTTCACGGTAAGGAAGACGGTCGGGAATATAAAAAAGTAGTATCTGAGCTGGACGTCTAATTTTATCTCTACACGTGAGCTGGTGTCTGACATCAACTGAGATTTCCATATGGGGGAGTTTCACTATTACGCTCCCGCTGGAACAGTAAACTCACAAAAGGAGCCTTCCCCCTGGGTCAGGCTCCTTTTCGCAGATTCTCTTGGAAGATGGTATCCTCAGAGCCAAACATGATGCAGTAGAGAAAGTCTACCGAACTTACCCGTACTTTTATTCTTAAGCTTTAATATGACTTAAAAACATCTTTTTCAGAATAAGCGCACTGCTCCGAAGAATGCCGGATATCCGGTTGGAAGTCGAAGAAGAGCAGCTAGAATGGAGACCTGGCATGATTATTAGAGGAGTCAAGGCGTTCCCTGTATCATTCTAATTGTAATAACTGGATAACTGAACATATCTCAAAAAAACGTGGTAACGCGGTTTTTTGTTTGTATAAATTCTCAAAGATAAGAAAAAAGGAGAATGATGAACAATAACTAAAAAACGATTTTATTAACATGAGCCTTGGTTATATCATACAGTTTCATGTCATTAACCTAAAAAGGTGTATAGACACGACATGCTTTGGTAAGCAGAGAAATGACTCCAATGATTTATAGGAGCTAAAATACAATAAAGTTTCCTTCCGCGGGTAGCCGTTGTCAAAGGAATGGCGGCCAGAAGAGATCCAACCGCATAGAGAGTGACCAATTGTCCGGCAAGAGCTTTTGTCACCCCAAGATCCTGTGCAATCTGCGGCAGTAATCCAGCAGGCAGGCCTTCCGTAAGAATGCAGATGAATCCCGCCATGGCTAAGACCAGCAGCCCGACCCACGGAAGGCGTTGGAAAGACGGCACTTTTGCTCCGCCTTTTCTTATAAGAGCAGTGTTTGAGTTCACGAAAAAATCTCCTTTATTTATTTTTTGCCGCTTAAAAAGCTTTGGCTTTCGTATAAGCATATATAAATAGAACATTTTTTACATGGATGATTAAAGGAGGATGAAGCGAACTAAGAGGAAAATTCTTTTATTTTTATAGAAATTCCATGATTTTAAAGGCAAAAAGGCAGCATCGTCAGATGCCGCCGAATTGACTTCGAATAATATGATGAACATAATATTTAATAGATGTAGTAAGCAGTATGGTCGGTATAGTTGCTTTGGCGCGTGCAGTCAATGATCCGAAGACTCAGTGATGATTTATTACTGGCAGGCAAAAACCAAGCAAAGCAAATCATAGAGGCTTCTATAGGCTAAAGCTAAATCTATGCATTGAGAATAGGGGGATTGATCTGATGATAATCAGAGAAGCGAGTATGAAGGACTATCCACAATTGAGACAAGTTTATCTAGATTCCCGTCGTGAAAGTTTTCATTGGGCCAATGCTGATGAGATGACGCTTGATGATTTTGACCAGGATACATTGGAAGAACAAATTCTTCTGGCAGAGGAGAATGCCCAAGTTCTCGGATTCGCCTCATTGTATGTACCTGACCGCTTTATTCATAATTTGTTTGTACACCCGACTGCTGTCGGCAAAGGTGTTGGCGATTTGCTACTCAAACGCGCTGTGGCCGAATTGGGAACGCCAGTCACATTAAAATGTGTCTCCGAGAATCATAAAGCGCTCAGCTTCTATAAGAAGCGGGGCTGGAAAGCCGTTGTGGAGGAAGGAGAGCCTGGGGCGAGATATTGGGTTTTGGTCTATGAATGAATCATGATAAACAGACGATCAGCGAGGCTAGAGCTAACTTTTCGAATACTGACTCAGAAGATTGCAATGCTCGTCATGAGCAAACCAGATGATGAGTATATCATTAAGCTAACGGGCGGGATAGTAGTTTAATTATAACAAATCTCTCAACGCAAAAGAAGCATCCAGACCTGACGTCTTAAAATGCTTCTTTTGCATCCCGATTTATGCGGAAAGTTTCTTTCTTCTTACGAAACGTCTGTCTGCTAAATAAAGAACGAACAGAGACACCATGCCGACACCGATTGGAATGCCGAATGCTTCATATGAAAAAGGAGCTCCTTCAAGTTTAAAGTGGCTCGTGGCACGGTACTCGAGCCGCTTGGCGGCAAATTTGGCCGTCCGGACATCTTCCTGCCTTGCCAGATCTTCAAACGCTGGTTCCATCGCGAATCGCTCGGGCGAATCGGTGTGCAGGTAAAGCTGTTCAGCCTCTCCACCGTTTTCGTTCCAGTTTCGTATATCGCCCGCAGCGACCGTCTCCACATCCGGGCCTACGAAAATCATTCTGTCGAGTTTCGGAGCATCCGCAATTTGATATCGGGCGACGAGATTCAGACCATGCCGGGTCACGACCGGATCGCGTTTACTTGATACTGTTATTGTTGTCGTCGTTCCGGAAGCTCCATAAGTGTCAAAAGCAGAGGATAACATGAGTTCGTCGGCACCGTCATACAGTAGGACCCCGTCTTTCTTCTTGTTCCATTGGAACGCGTTGTTCAGAATATAGACGACATCGCTCAATCCGGCAGTGAATGGCTCCATTTGCGGATGCTGAACAAAATGGTAGGAAGGGTAATTCATTTCCTTTGCCACTTTCTCAGCAGTCGGCTCGCCCATTTGCCGGGAGATGACGTACAGGGTTGCATCGATCCCCGAAGTAAGGCCGGCAGACGAGACCAAATTGCCGTCAGCCACGTAACGCTGGTCTCTCTTCCAAGTAACCTCGGTATATTTCTTTTCCAACCTGCCGATATCTCCCCAGTGTGTTGCTGCAGATTTTCCATCCAGCAGGCCGGTATCGGCCAAATTCTCGGCACCATTGCAGATGGACAGTAATATCATTTCCTTGCCCGAGTGCTGTCTTATCCAATCGCGGACAGGCTTGTATTTCGCTTCATCCAAAATCGGCATGAAAGGGATGACGATAATATCCGGACCTTTATTCGTCAATTGATCTAATTCATCAAAAGTATAATGGGGCACGATATCAAGACCGCCTGTCAACGATTTGACGTTTTTGTCGGGTGCAACCGCAAACACATTGTATGAGCCTGTCATAGAGAACATTTCGTAAGGTACGAGAAAATCGAACACCTCGGTCACTTCATTCGCCAATATAACGGCTACTGTCGGCTTATTCGAATCATAGGCAGGAGCTTGGACGCTTTGTAAAGAAGCAGGAACCGGCTTATCGTAGACCGACATAGACTCCTGCATCGTACGCATGTAACCGACCGCTCCGGTTCCTCCTACTACGAGAATCGTAACGCATGCATATACAATGAAACGCCATACTTTTTTCATTTCCTCTCTCCTTTAATCAGTAAGTAAATATTTGTTATTAACTTTCCTAATTAAAGGGTACTAAGAAAAGAAAAATTGAAAAACCATCCGAAGACGGTTATCTTCCCCGACTTAGGTCCAGGCAGAGTTTATACCCGGATAACGCATGTCGTTACATTATCATAATAGCTGACCGGACCTTTTCTGAATATGACTCAAAAGGGCTATTCGACAACGCTGCCGAAGCATGATGTTAGACCGAAAAAATAAAGTTGTAAATAAGTATTGGTATTAAATTAAACATAATAAACCGGGCATGCTGTTGGATGATAAATTATATATAGAGGAGGATGCATATGGAACGTGTAATCCTGATGATGAATGTGAGAGATAACCAGGGAGGGTAATCAGTCGTATGGCAAAGATTGCTTTTGCGTTGAACCAGTCTCTGGAGGGGTTCGTCGACCATATGGCATTTCAGCCCGCCCCCGTGCTATTCAGTCATTTCATCGAAGACGTGCGCGGTCTGACGGGTTTTACTTTCCGCTTTGAAGCCAATAGTGTGATCGTAAAGTGAATAACTTTGTAAGAAGAGGAGGGATCGCGTGAAAAAGATTCTTGTCATTGATGATGAAGCAGCCCTCAGAGATTTAATTGAGCTTGTGCTCAAAAGGGAAAATTTTCTGGTGCGGACAGCGGAAGACGGAGGTACGGGACTCAAGGAGCTGGACTCCTTCAAACCGAACCTGGTTTTACTGGATTTAATGCTGCCGGACTACTCGGGGTATGACTTATGTAAAGAGATCACCAATAAACAAGCTATTCCTGTCATTATGTTATCGGCGAAGAATGAGATTATAGATAAAGTGTTAGGACTAGAGCTCGGGGCGGAAGATTATCTGACTAAACCTTTTGATAACCGGGAGCTTATTGCAAGAATTAAAGTGGTCCTTAGGAGATATGAAAACAACGATCCGAATACATTAGGGGAAGACAAACCGATGTATTATGGGGAATTGGCATTTGATCTGGACAGAAAAGTGGTGCTGAAGAACGGGGCGCCGGTTTCCCTGACCGCTAAAGAATTTAAAATTCTGGAGACGCTGCTTAAAAGGCCGGGAAAAGTCTTTACAAGGGATGAACTTCTGGAGCTCGTTTGGGGCTTTGATTATTTGGGGGACAGCCGCAGCGTGGATATGACCATCATGCGGTTAAGAAAGAAGCTGGAGGACGACACGGAAAACCCCAAATATGTGAAAACCGTCTACGGCTTCGGCTACCAGCTTGGAGGTGGCTCCAACTGAAATATGCAACTCGGCTGCTGTTGAATTATTTATTTTTCTCCGTGTTATCCTTTGCCATTATTATTATTTCCGTGAACAAAGCTATCGACTACTTTAGTTTTGTGACTATAGAGAAGAAAATGATGAAGCAGGCCGACTTGTATGAGCTGTCCTTTAGAGAAACCCTCGCCATGCAGGATAGAACGGCGGCCGAGGAACCGGCTGAAGAGGTGGCGAGAATCGCTTTGGAAAGGCTGAAATCTGCAGGCCAGGAAGTGCGGATCTACGACAGCAGTGAGAAGCTATTGGGATGGGCCGTCGATGGCATTGTCATCAATGATGGAACTCCTCTAGTTTTTCAGGGAAACATTCAAAATGCCATCAAAGGGAATTATGCGTACACCATCACCGATGCCAAATTGCTCTACTTTACAGTGCCTATTCAAGATAAATATTATCAAAACAGCTTTGTATTCGAATTTGTGGAGGACCTTTCGTATTTCTACGTGATGATGGATCAAATCCGGTATATCTTGCTTGCCGGGGCAGTAGGATTTCTATTTCTGATTACATTAGCAAGCTTATTTATCGCCCGTAATACAACAAAACCGATCAAATATCTGCTTGGGGCCACGGAGAAATTCTCCAAACAGCAGTTTCAGCAGGTAAATTTGAACAGAAAAGATGAGCTCGGGATGCTTGCCGCCGGACTAAACCGGATGGGCATTCAATTAAATGAGTATATCCAGCACCAGAAGCAGTTTGTTTCGAATGTTTCTCATGAACTGAAAACACCGCTTGCGGCCATCCGAGGATTTTCCCAATATTTATATGAGGAAGAGAATGAGGACAAGGAATTACAAAAGATCTATGCTCATCTTGTAAATGAATCGGACAGGCTGACCCTTCTTATCAATGAGTTGCTGCTGTTATCCCGGTTTGACAAGGCAGGTTCGGATGAAATGGGTAAGGAAAAGACGGATTTAACCGTGTTAACCGAACGTGTGGCCGCAGAAATGAGAGCAAAAGCGGAAGACCAAGACATTCTGCTTGACTTCAAGCCGGGGAAACCGGTCTTCGCCTGCGTCAATCCAACCCTGATGTCGCATGCTGCCGCTAATATTGTAGATAACGCCTTAAAGTATTCCCAAGGCGGCACACAGGTTAGAATCGAGACGTTTATCAGGCAGGAGACGGCGGTCATCCAAATAAGGGACGAAGGCGTCGGGATCCGTGAAGATGAAATTGCCCGGGTGCAGGAAAGATTTTATCGGGCGGAAAATGCTCACGTGGCCAAAGGTTCAGGATTGGGACTCTCCATGTGCAAAGAAATCGTTGAGAAATTTGACGGTAAATTGGAGATTGAGAGCGAAGTCGGCGTCGGGACCACCGTATCCATCCTTCTTCCTTTAGCATGAAGTTACAAGAATGATACAAGATTGTGATCAGACTAATCATTTGTTTTCATATGATGACTTCATAAGATTAAGAAATCAGTTTGGGAGGGGACCCGTATGAAAGCATTAAGCAAACCAGCAGCCCTAATGATGTCCATTGTCCTTCTTGGGACTTTATTGGCGGGATGTCAGGGAACCAGGGAGAGTACGCCGGAGGCTCCCGTACCTTCATCAGGCAGGAACCCGGGAGGCGGCAGCGCCGATTCCGGCGTAATCAAGGAAGGAACGATTCCCAAGGACGGGAATGTAATTTTAAAAGAGCTGGCTTTCGTCTACAAGGACAATACCATTGCCCTTTCCGATATCGTTGACGATGCAAAGCTTGAAAGCATGCTGGGAAAAGCGGATGAGAAAAAATCCCACACCTATACGGCAGACGATAAGACCAATATGGACCAACTGATTGGCCGTACACAAAATGTATACACCTTTCCAGGGCTTGAAATCGAAACCTTCAATACAGGAGAAGGTACTGATTTCTATATAACCTCGATTGAAATTACAGCCCCTGAATATCCCACGGTCCGAAATATTAAAGTCGGCGACAGTTTAGAGCAGCTTAAAAAAGCATATCCCGAAGGGAATCTAATGGGCAATGGAGCGACCAGCGCGGAGGATGAATACCGGTATACGCCGGCCAACTATGTGGATGTAATGACGTTCCATATCAAAGATGCAAAGATTGACCGTATCCGCATAAACACGCTTTTGGACTGAGTAATTCAATTCAAAGAAGTAGACAGATTTTCATTTTAAAGTAAACAAACCATCATTCAAGAAATACAATGATGGTTTGTTTTTGACTAATTAAATTATAATGTGAGAAGGGGGTGGGGGGAATTGTCAAAAGACAAGAATATGTAGTCATTAGAATCCGCGTAAATCGCGGTTTTTTTTATTTATAGATATATTCCTGTCCAAATCGAAGGACAAGAATATATATCCTTTACCGAAATGGACAAGAACAAACATCTTTAACCGGTCAAGCGGCCCCGCCCCGCAGCACGTGAGAGTTGGACCGGTGCGCCCCCGTGCGCGTTAGGGACAGTTCAGGGCCGTTCAATGCCCGCAAAGATGCGCAGGACTTCGGCCGCATGGGCGGTGGGGTCGAATGGTGGGTTGCCAATCCCAAGTGTGATAGGTTCCGTGGTCACGGAGTTCCAAAGCCGATCGTGCTTGCCTGCGGCAAAGTCGAGGAGGGCGTCGCGGACGAAGGTGTCCCGGATCGCTTGCTCGTCGCTATGTCGGGGGCGTTGCTGGCCGACGATGCCGTACATCTCCGTGCCGTGTACGGCTGGCGCACCCTCGACAGGGCCAACGGAGAGCAGGTGGGCGTTGCCGCCTGCAGCGGCGTGGGCGAGTGCCGCATGGGTGGCGGGTAGGGTATAGATGTAGTCGGTCAAGAGCGCCCCGCGTACTTCGACCGGAGTACGTCCGTTGACGTCGTAGGCGGCGACGATTCCCCGAGCACGGCTTCGAGGGATCCGCGACTTCGTTACCAGCTCGTCAACAAGGTTGTCGATGCTGCCCGGGTCGAATTGCTCGGTCGCGTTGATAACCCACCAGTCTGCCAGAGTCGCCACCGAATCGAGCGATGTTCTCCTGCACCCATCTGAGCGCGGTGATGATGTCCTGCAGGCCGAGGTTAGTGGCGTCCGCGAACACGCCACCGTATTGGGAGAGCGAGAGCCAACCGAAGGGGCCGAGCCGGTAGTTCAGGGACACCCCAATGGCGCGGCCGGTCGCGGCGAGACTTGAGGCGTTCGAGGTGGTCTGGGTGTTCGCGTTGGCATTGCCAGCTACCTATTTTTGATTGATTTTATATTTCCTGAAAGACGTATATCCACCTGAATACAGTGAACCCGCCTGAAATCCCAGGGATTTTGCAAAAAGCAGCGGATCGCATACCTTTTGTTGTTCCATTAATTTCAACATAATTTGGGCACATGCCCGGGCATCATCGAGCGCGTTATGGTGATTTGGACGAATTCCGAAATGGTTGGAGATCATGTTTAATTTATGGGAGGATAGCTCATGGATGGCCATATTCATTCGATTAAAGGGCTGTTGTGGATCAATTAGCCATTCATATTCCCCAGTTACAATCCCATCCCTAACTTGAACTAAACCCAGAGAGCACGCACTCGATCGGTTTAAGTTTGCGGTTTCAAAATCAATTGCTGTAAAATTCAAAAGTTCATTCTCCTTTATCTTCCTAATACCTTAAAAGTAAGATAAAACCCGCCTATTAAAATGCTTTTCCTTTTAAGGGATAAACCTTATCGGAAGAAATGAATATCATTTCCTCCGAAAAAAACTTTTTAAAATACTTTTCCACTCTAAGATGAATATCCATTTGATACCATCCGGACAACTCGTTCTCTTTAAACAAAAATGGCATGCCTAAGCGCTCGGAACGTTTCCCCCTTGTTCCATCTCCAATGTTAAGTGTGTCGATGTAGATGCGATCAACGATGGACTCCAGTGTTTTAGGAAAATCGGGTGTGAATGGAAGTACAGGCGAAATGGAAGCTTGGGTAGCGATTCCTACGTTATTCACTTCTTTTAATGCCTTCAAGCGTAACTTAATACCTGGAGCATGGGGAGCGAACAATCGTTTCATATCTTCCCGATCCGTTTCTATAGTCATAGAGACAAGGACCTCGCATTTTTGATTTAGTTCAAGTAATAAATTAAGATCCCTTACGACAAGAGGACTTCGTGTTTGGATCTGAAGGAAATCTGGAGGGTATTTGACCATTTCCTCTAAAATAGAGCGTGTTAGCTCTGTCTTCCGTTCCAGTGGTTGATAGGGATCTGTTGCAGTAGACATAAAAAGATGAATGGACTTATTTCTCCGGCGGAGATTGACCATCTCATTCCGATATTTGTCGGCCGCATTTGTTTTGATGCTTACCCATTCTCCCCATGGAGTATCACTGTACCTTTGAATAGGCATTTCTCTAACGTAGCAATACCTGCATCCAAAAGCACAACCACTATAAGGATTTAATGAATGTGTGAAACCAACACTTGAATCTCCTTGCATTTCAGTTAAGATTTTTTTTGCTGTTATGCTATTAACCTGCATGTTATCCTTCCTTATTTTGGGCACTGATCTCGCATTAGGATTTTATGTTACTTCTAACCACTACTTGTTTTGTTTCGTTCCAATATTATGGTATGATCATTTTAGGTCATTTGTCAGCTTTGATGAAGGCGAAAACGGGAAATTTAATGATATTTTACGGACATTTCGATTCATCAAATACTCTTAAAGGAGGTTCGTGTAATCATTCATTCATTCAATCAGGAAAATAATATAAGACCTCTTAAATATAAACCCGTCCTTTCTTACCCATACGATCTGGAGATTTTCAGTGTATCTTCTCTCAAAGAGCGAACACCAGAGGAACGTATGAAAATTACTTATCGTTATGAATTTTATATGCTCATTTGTGTCACGGAAGGAAGGTGTACTCAATGGGTCGATTTTGAACTCATCCCTTGTAAGGAAGGAACACTGATAGTAGTAACACCAGGACAAGTCCATAATTTTGGACACGATGAAAACTGGGACGGGTGGGTCATTCTATTCCGTAAAGAATTCCTTCTTCCTGCTTCACTTTCGTTGAGTGAACTGAATTTAACGTTTGATATTGGAAGAGCGCCTAATAGTTTGACTTTGAATAATACAGAGCTGCATCGGGCAATCACTTTAATCGAGCAAATGGTTCAAGATTCTTTAATTCAAGTAGCCAAAGAGGATGTTCATATGTTGTTACGCTATCAGCTTTATGCATTCGTAGCTTGGCTCAACATTATCCATAAACAAAAAAATATCCCTACTACTTCTCAGGTCTCACCAAAGTTTTTAAAATTTCAAGAATTAGTGGAGAAAAATTATGCCAAGTTAAATCATGTTAGTGACTATGCCGCCCTTTTAAATTGCACAGAAAAAACATTAACAAGGGTTACGGTCGCAGCTGTTGGAATAAGTGCTAAAGCTTTCATATCCGCTCGAATTTGTCTCGAAGCTAAACGTTTATTAATGCATACAGATTACTTGATTAGCGACATTGCGGAAATGCTTAACTTTCAAGAAACTACTCACTTTAGTAAATTTTTTAAACGTGAAACTGGCTATACGCCTGTCGAATTCCGAAAGCAGAACCTTTAAAGGGAGTGATACTGTGATACAAGGAACATTATTTGATAATGAACATGATCGACCTTTGGCTAGCCGTGTGCGTCCTCAATCGTTGGAAGACTTTATAGGCCAAAAACATTTACTTGGGCCTGGAAAAGTTCTGCATGATATGATCAAAAATGATCAAGTGTCATCTATGATATTTTGGGGTCCTCCAGGGGTTGGCAAAACAACACTAGCTAAAATCATTGCCAATCAAACCAAGTCTAAATTTATTGATTTTAGTGCTGTAACCAGCGGTATTAAAGATATCCGGAATGTAATGAAGGAAGCTGAGGGAAACAGGCAATTAGGGGAGAAAACCCTTCTATTCATCGATGAAATTCATCGCTTTAATAAGGCACAACAGGATGCTTTTCTTCCGTATGTGGAAAAAGGGAGCATTATTCTCATCGGTGCGACAACCGAAAATCCATCGTTTGAAGTCAACTCAGCCTTGTTATCTCGCAGCAAAGTTTTTGTCCTCCACCAACTAAGCAGTGAAGATATTGTTGAATTATTAAAAAAAGCGATTTTGAATCCTAAAGGATTTGGAGATCAAAAGATAGATTTAGAAGAGGGTGTACTTTCTGCGATCGCAGAATATTCAAATGGAGATGCCAGGGTGGCATTAAACACCTTAGAAATGGCTGTGCTTAACGGAGAGAAACAAGGGGAATCTATTGAAATCAGCAAAGAAGGGCTGCTAAAAATTATTCATCGAAAATCACTTTTGTATGATAAAGATGGGGAAGAACACTATAATATCATTTCCGCACTGCATAAATCGATGCGAAATAGCGATGTAAATGCATCTATTTATTGGTTGTCTCGAATGTTGGAATCTGGTGAAGATCCTTTATTTATTGCCCGTAGGCTCGTTAGGTTTGCGAGTGAGGACGTGGGTCTGGCGGACAATAGGGCTTTGGAAATCGCTGTTTCGGTGTTTCAAGCATGTCAATTCATTGGAATGCCAGAGTGCGATGTGCATCTAACACAAGCCGTTATCTATCTGACCCTGGCTCCGAAATCGAATTCCGCTTACTTGGCTTACCGCTATGCGAAAAAAGATGCTCTACATTCCATGAGCGAACCTGTTCCCTTGCAACTTCGGAACGCTCCAACGAAGCTTATGAAAGAGCTGAACTATGGTAAAGGGTATCAGTACGCCCATGACACAGAAGAAAAGCTAACAACGATGCAGACTATGCCAGATTCCCTGATCGGACGCGAATATTACCATCCGACAACACAGGGATCTGAATCTAAAATTAAACAAAGGATGGAAGAAATTGCAGCATGGCACAAGAAAAACACCAATCATGAATAGGCTTTACAGATAGGAGAATACCAAAATGAAATTAGAAGATATCGTGGAATACTGTTTATCTTATCCAGCCTCATATGAGGATCATCCCTTTGGAGAAGGTTGGACAGCCATACGCCACAAAGGAAACGAGAAGATTTTTGCGTTGATATTTGAAAAAGATGGTCATCTTTGCGTTAACTTGAAGTGTGATCCCGATCGATCCGATTTCCTTCGAAACGCATTCGAAGAAGTTAAACCCGGATATCATATGAGTAAAGAACATTGGAATACAATTATCTTAGATGGAAACCTTCCGGAGGATGATCTTCACGATATGGTAAAACATAGTTTTGACCTGACGAAACCCAAACGTAAAGTGAAGAAATAATACCGCAACGTGTCCTGCTCAGATAAAGGCACTTGGTAAGTAAGCAACGGGTGCTATTCTTGCATCGTTTAAATCGGAACTTGAACATGAAAGTCGCTATTTTAGCGGCTTTTTTGTTTTATCGGTACAAACCCGTGCAACCTGATTTATGGGTAGCTTCTATCCTAATGTTAACTAAGGTTTCCTTCATGAAACTAAGTCACTTCATTGAAATTGACATACCCAAAAGTGCGTACTTTGACAGAAGTATTTTGTGAAGAGCGCTTTCTTAGGAGCGGTCAAGGGATAAGGATCATACTAAGAATGTCATGATTATCGATTAAGGATCCGCTGACCGCATCACATTGACACGTTGTACGGTTGGGAGTACAATATAACTACTATACAAGTAGGAATAATTGGATATGAGTGCTGCATACGGAGTTGACCAGAAATACTGGAGACTGAAGGGGTTCCCTAGGGGACCATGCCTTCGGTCTCCTTTTAATTTGTATAGGGAAAAAGGAGATGAAACTTAATGACAGATCAGCAGAACCGTTCAAAAAAATGGAGATTCGATACGTTGCAAGTGCACGCCGGGCAAGAGGCGGATCCGGTGACGGGCGCAAGAGCGGTACCGATTTACCAAAGCTCTTCCTTTGTATTCAAGAATACGGAGCACGCTCGTGCTGTGCTGAATTTTGAAGAGCCGGGGAACACCTATACCCGAATCAGCAATCCGACGAATGAGGTACTGGAGCAGCGAATAGCTGCCTTGGAGGGTGGCTCTGGCGCGCTCGCTGTGGCCTCGGGCTCGACGGCCGTCACGTATTCCATATTTAATATTGCAGGGACCGGCGATGAGATTGTAGCCGCGAACACCCTTTATGGCGGAACCTACAACTTGCTTGCCGTCACGCTCCCCAAGCTTGGTATCCGGACGACGTTTGTCAGCCCAGATGATCCCGAGAATTTCCGGCGCGCCATCAACGAGCATACGAAAGCCCTTTTCATTGAATCGATTGGAAATCCGGGGCTCAACGTACCGGACCTCAGGCGCATTGCGGATATAGCCCATGAACATGGAATCCCGTTAATCGTAGACAACACCTTCGGAACGCCGTATCTGATCAGACCGATTGAGCATGGCGCCGATATCGTTGTCCATTCGGCGACCAAATATATCGGGGGCCATGGCACCACCATCGGCGGCCTGATTGTGGACGGCGGCAGGTTTGATTGGGAGAGCGGCAAATTCCCGGGGCTTACGGAGCCTGATCCAAGCTATAACGGTATCCGGTACCTGGAAAAATTCGGCGAGACCGCTTATATTACGAAGCTGCGCGTTCAATTTTTGCGTGACATCGGGGCAGCCATCAGCCCGTTCAACTCCTTCTTGCTGCTGCAAGGACTCGAGACGCTGTCGCTGCGGCTGGAGAAACATTTGTCCAATACGACTCGCATCGTGCAGTATCTGAACGAGCATCCCGAAGTGGCCTGGGTCAATTACCCGGGACTTGCCTCAAGCCCTTACTATGAACTGGGTCAAACCTACTTCCCGAAAGGCGCAGGTTCTATCTTTACCTTCGGTTTAAAAGGCGGGTTTGAGGCAGCCAATCGATTTATTGACAGCCTGGAGCTGTTCTCCCATCTGGCCAATGTCGCGGATGCCAAGTCGTTGGTCATTCACCCTGCCAGTACGACCCATGCCCAGCTGTCGCCGGAGCAGCAGCTCTCCGGCGGCATAACGCCGGATCTGATCCGGTTGTCCGTCGGCATCGAGGATCCGCTGGATCTTATTGACGATTTGGAGCAGGCCTTGCAGAAGGCCGGAAGTTTAGCCGGGAAACCGGCAGGAACGCTGCAATCATAAGAAGCGGATCGAGCCAGTCCATAAGCAGACCGGCTTCTTTTTCACGAAGATGAAATTGGACCGTTAGAGGGGCCGGTGTAGTCCGGCTATTCTAATGGAGTAATAAAGAAGCGCCCCCCGTTTCACTGCGGGTGGGCGCTTTAGCGTGCTGGGCGATGAATCCTCCAACGATCGAGGCATGGAGGTTATCTGTCGGTCCCATCGTCCTATCAATCAACTCTAGTGCTTAAGGCGTGGCAGCCTGCGCCTCAGACGCTGAACGGAAGCGGTTGGGAGGGATCGTCAGACCGAAATGCTCCCGCAACGTGGTTCCGGTATATTCCCGCCGGAACAGTCCCCGTTCCTGGAGGAGCGGGACAACCCCGTCCACAAAATCCTCGAGCCCATCGGGAAGGCCGGGAGCCATGAGCATGAAGCCATCCGCGGCGCCTTCCTTGAACCAATGTTCCAGGGTATTCGCGATTTTCTCCGGCGTACCGACCAAGTGGTCCCCGCTGAAGGAGCCGATGATGAGCGAATAGACTTCGCGCAGCGTAGGATTCTCCCTTGCGATGACGGGCTGATGTTTGGGATAGTCCGGATTCCTCGCCTGCAGGATGTCCAGGCCGGCTTCCTTTGCTGTGGTTTCAGGCGTGAAGCCGGTAAAATCGACATCCTTAAAATAATCCTCCAGAAAACCCAGAATCGTCTCATCCGTAAGCAGCTCCTCGAACTGCTTGCGCTTGCGCAGCGCATCGTCCTCTGTCGCGCCGATGACCGGCGAGATCCCGAGGATAATGGATACGTCGTCCGGATTTCTGCCGGAAGCCGCAATCTTCTGTTTGAAGGCTTGATAGTATTCCCGCGCATCTTCGAAATTGTATTTAATTGCAAAAATCACTTCGCCCACGTTTGCGGCAAACTGCTGACCGGCAGCGGAATTGCCGGCTTGGACCAGAACCGGCTGCCCCTGTGGGGAGCGTGCGATGTTAAGCGGCCCCTCCACGGAGAAGAATTCGCCCCGATGTTGAAGGCGATGAAGCTTATCCGGCTCGAAGAAGCGTCCGGAAGACTTGTCGAAGACAAAGGCATCATCCTCCCATGAATCCCAGAGGCCGCGAACGACATCAACGAACTCGGCAGCTCTAAGGTAGCGATGCTCCAGCTCATAATGCTCGGCAGCGCCGAAGTTCCGTGCCGTATTGCCGGATAAGTCCCGGGTCGTGACGATGTTCCAGCCTACCCGCCCCTTGCTGATATGGTCAGCGGACATCAGCTGGCGCGCCAGGTTGAAGGGCTCCACGTAAGAGGTGGAAGCCGTGGCGACCAGCCCGATGCGGGAGGTCGCACCCGCCAGGGCGGAGATTAGTGTGATAGGCTCGAACCGGTTCAGGATGTTAGGATGGGACTCTTCGTTAATGGCCAGACTGTCGGCCAGAAACACCATGTCGAATTTGCCACGTTCCGCAGTTTGGGCAAGCGTTCGGTAATAATCGATGTCGATGCTTGCCCCGGGCATAGCATCGTCGCGCCGCCAAGAAGAGGCGTGCATGCCGGTGCCTACAAGGTAAGCCGATAATTTGATTTCTTTCTTCCGGGTCACGGTCTTCACTCCTTATGGATGAATAAAAAAAGACACTTTCCTCCAAAGGATCGGGGAAAAGTGTCTCCAGTTGACTGGTAGACTTATTATAGCATTATCAGGATCGGAATAATGGACTATATAAGCTTAACTGAATGTTAATAAGCAATGCCGCCGTTGTCAACCCGTAACTTGCTCATTATATGAATCGCTGACTTGAGGAAATACGCCAGCGAAAATAGGTTATTGACGAGACGTACAAACTGCGTTACGATATCACACAAAACCAATTGTAATTGTCGGAATAACGTCATTTACCAGTCAACTGGAGATGTCTGTTGCTAATCGGAAGATTAGCGCGGCATCTCTTTTTTTATCCTTATTTTCAGTCGGAAAGGTGAAATATCGATGTTTATTCAAGATTCAATCCGAACGGAACGGGGCATTCCCGTTCCGATGCGGGACGGCGTCCGGCTGTATGCGGATGTTTACCGGCCCAATGATGACAAGTCTTATCCTGTGCTGCTGCTGCGAACTCCGTACAACAGGGAGGATGCGCAGACGATGAATTACGCGCATCCGAGCTGGTATGCCCGGCACGGGTATGTAGTGGTCGTGCAGGATGCCAGAGGCCGATGGTCCTCGGAGGGAGCGTTTCATCCATACCTACATGAGGCGGAGGACGGCTATGACACTATTGAGTGGGCAGCCTCGCTTCCGTACGCCATACCGAAGGTCGGCATGTACGGATTCTCGTACGCGGGTGCCATGCAGTGGCTGGCGGCCACCAGCAGGCCGCCTCATCTGGCCTGCATCGCACCTGCTATGATCGGCTCCGACTCCTATCAGGGCAAAGCCTACCGAAACGGTGCCCTGAGCCTGGCCTTGCAGCAATCGTGGATGTTGTTCGCCGCCCAGGACACCGCGCTTCGCCGCGGACGCGGGGACTGGGCAGCCGAGCTGTCGGCGTTATACGGGGACGTGTTTTCCTTTTACAAGCGATTGCCGCTGAACGATCCGCCCGAGTCGGTTAAGGAGCTCGCGCCTTACTATCTGGAATGGCTGAGGCATCCGTCCCGTGACGAGTATTGGCATGCTACTTCCTTGAAGGAAAAGTATGAATCGGTCGAGGTGCCTGCGCTTCATATCGGCGGGTGGTACGACATTTTTATTGACGGGACGATCGAGAACTTCACCGGGATCCGTAAGCGGGGGGCCACGGAGAACGCAAAGGCACATCAGTATTTGTACATAGAGCCGTGGTTTCACATGCCGTGGTCGAGATATGTCGGGGAGCTGGATTTCGGACCGGAAGCGGCCAACCGGGTAGATCAACTGCAGCTCCGGTGGTTTGACCGTTGGCTGAAAGGGAAGGAGCCGCTTCATGAACTGGCCCCGGTCACCTATTTTCGGATGGGAAGCAATACCTGGCACGAAGCGGAGCAGTGGCCTCCAGCCGAAGCTCAGGATACGGCTTATTATCTTCACAGCGCGTCGAGAGCGAACTCGATCCATGGTGACGGAACGCTGACCACGAGCGCGCCGGTTGAGGAGTATCCGGACACGTATGTGTACCATCCTTCGATCCCGGTGCCCGCACTCGGCGGCCGATCCGGCGCCGTGCCCGATTTGACGCCGATGGGTCCTCGCAATCAGATACCGAATGAAGTTCGAAATGATGTGCTGGTCTATTCGACGGAGCCTCTTCAGGAGGAGCTGGTTCTTAGCGGGGAGGTGACGGTTGAGCTGTATGCATCCACTTCGGCCGAGGATACGGATTTTGTCGCAAAGCTTGTCGATGCGTACCCGGACGGGCGTTCCTATAATATCGCGGAGGGCATCGTGAGAGCGAGCTACCGCCATGGTTTATCGGCTCCCGAGGCGGTTGTGCCGGGTGAAGTGCACCGATACGAAATATCGCTTGGGCCGACGGCAGCCGTGTTCCACCCAGGCCACCGCATCCGCCTCCATGTCACAAGCTCGCTGTTTCCGACCTTTGACCGTAATCCGAACCGGGTGATGAATCCGGGGGAAGCGACGGAGGCCGACTTTGTGACGGCGACTCAGATGATATACCATGATGAGCTGCGTCCATCGAAGCTTTGGCTGCCGATCATCCATGAATAAGACAGGGAGGTAAAGGAATTTGGCGATCAACTTCATTTGGTTTGATCTGGGATACACATTAGTGTACCAGGACAGGGAACTGGTTTACCTCCGTTACCTGGCGGAGCAGGGGGTGAATATTCCGCAGGAGCGGGTCGAAGAGGCGTACCATCTGGCGGATAAACATTTCATGAGGGATTACCCGGGGGTGCTGGCCAAGGAACGCGATACCTTTTTCCCATGGTATTTGGGCGTGCTCAATCACTCGCTGGGCCTGCATTTTGATCTGACGAAGCAATACCGGCGGATTTTGGAGATTCAGCGTGAGCTGGAGTGCGTCGGCTGGCGTTCGTTTCCATTTACCCGCCCCGTACTGGAGAACTTGAAAGAGCACTCCTACGGGGTGGGCCTTATCAGCAATTGGGATCATACCGCAAGGGATGTACTGGAGAGAAATGGCTTGCTGCCGCTCCTTGATGAGATCGTGATCTCTTCGGAAGTGGGAATCGAGAAGCCGGATCGGGCGATATTTCAGTTAGCGCTGGAGCGCGCCGGGATATCCCCCGAGGAAAGCCTGTACGTCGGTGATAACTATTACGATGACGTCATCGGGAGTGAGCGGGCGGGCATGCAGAGTTACCTGATCAACCGGTTCGGTACGCTGGGGATCGAGGAGCTGGAGTCGGTCCAGCTGATTTCATCGATACAAGAGCTTCCACAGCGATTATCCGTTTCATCCAAAATCATCTCTTAAATCAGAAAGGGAGGGGTCATACCTATGAGAAAAAATCGCAGATTGCTTCATGGCATGGGTATTTTAACAATGGCTTTATTGATTCTGTTTACGGCCGCTTGCGGCAATAACAACGCTGCCGCTCCAACCGGCAGTCCAGAGGGGGGAACCAATGGAGGCGGCGACGGCGACGGCGTGGCCAACACTTCTTCTGGACCGGCACCGGAAATCAAGACGGAGCAATCCGCCGGAGCCAAGGTGCAGGGCGGCGATGTTGTCGTTATTATTTTGCAGGATCTTGATTTCCTCGACCCTCACCTGGCGGTGGCAGCCGGTACGAATGAAGTGCTGTTCAATGTGTTCGAGGGGCTGCTGAAGCCAAACGAGGAAGGCGAGCTTAATCCGGCTATTGCGGAATCTTACGAAGTGTCGGATGACGGTCTGGTCTATACGTTCAAGCTGCGAAGCGGGGTAAAATTCCATAATGGGAACCCGGTCACCGCGGAGGATGTGGCGTATTCCTATTCCCGCCTTGCTGGATTGGATACGGGAAAACCGCTGCAGTCTGCTTTTGAGGGCGTTAAATCGGTTGAAGCCAAAGACGCTTCCACGATCGAGATCCAATTGAAGCAGAACAGTTCCTCTTTTCTGACGGCATTGACCTCCGCGGTCATTCCGAAGGGATACGAGGACAGCAATAAGAACCCGATCGGCACAGGACCGTTCAAGTTTAAGGAATACTTGCCAGGGCAGCGTCTCGTCCTCGAGAAGTTTCCGGATTATTATGTGAAGGATGTGCCTTCCCTCGACAAGGTCGAATTCCGGATCATTACGGATGCGGAAGCAGGACTGCTGGCTTTGAAATCCGGAGAGGTGGATGTATTCCCGCGGATCGGGACGGAGCGGCTGGAGGAGATAGCCAACGACTATACCACCCTGAGCGCGCCGCAAAATCTGGTGCAGCTGGTTGCCTTCAATAACGCCAAGAAACCGTTCAGTGACATTAAAGTGCGCCAGGCTTTGAATTATGCCATCAACAAGGATGAAATCATTCAAGGGGTTGCGCTCGGTTACGGTACGAAGATCGGTTCGAACCTGAGCCCCGTGCTTGCAAAATATTATCAGGAAGGTCTCGAAGAACAATATGCCACCGATCTGGAGAAAGCCAAGGCTTTGCTTGCCGAAGCGGGTTATCCGAACGGGTTTGAGACGACGCTCTCCGTGCCTTCCAATTACCAGTTCCATGTGGATACAGCCCAAGTCGTCGCTGCGCAGCTGGAGCAGATCGGCGTGAAAGTCAAAATCGAACCGGTGGAGTGGGCCGTATGGCTCGAACGGATCTATAAGGGCCGCGATTATGAGCTGACGATCATTGGCCTTGACGGCAAACTGGATCCGTATCAGATTCTGAACAAATATATTTCCGATGCCTCCAACAATTTCTTTAATTATAACAACCCTGAATTCGATATTGTCCTCAGTTCGGCGGTAACCGAAGTGGATGATGCGAAACGGGTGGAGCTGTATAAGAAAGCCCAACAAATTCTAGCCGAAGATGCTGCTGCGATTTACATCATGGACCCGAACTCCAATGTGGCGCTCAATAAGAAACTTGCGGGTTACAAGCAGTATCCGCTCTACGTTCAGGACTTGTCGAGCGTCTACTTTACGGAATAGGGGGCTGGAGGTGCCCGAATGAACTACTATGCAAGGCGAACGTTGACACTGCTGCTGACGATGCTGTTTATTGTGGTGCTGACCTTCTCCGTATTCCGCATCATTCCCGGCAATCCGGCGCTCACCATTCTTGGCGTAGAGGCCACGGATGAGCAAATTGCGATGCTGGAGGCGAAGCTAGGCACCGATCGTCCGCTTGGCGAGCAGTTTATCGATTGGATTCGGGGCATCGCGATTCTGGACTTCGGGGAATCCTTAAGGTTCTCCGAACCGGTCCTGGATTTGATCGCAACCCGTCTGCCGGTTACCTTCTCTCTGGCCGTGCTGGCTATGGCTATCACGGTATGCGTCGCCATACCGCTGGGCATACTGGCAGCCCGGACCAAGGGCAAACTCGTGGATATGGTTGTATCGATAGGTACCCAGATCGGCCTAGCCGTTCCTTCGTTCTGGATGGGGATCATACTCATACTGGTCTTCGGCCTTACCCTCAAATGGGTGTCGGTCAGCACGTACGTCGGATGGTCGGAGAGTCCGCTATTCGCCCTGCGATCCTTGCTGCTTCCCGCCATCGCGCTCGCGATTCCGCAGATTGCTATCGTGGTGCGGTACTTGCGGACGACGATGCTGGAGCAGTTGAACCTGGATTATGTAAGGACTGCTCGAAGCAAAGGGCTGCCTGAGAAAGACGTTCATTACCGGCATGTGCTGAAGAATTCGCTGCTGCCCGTCATTACGATTATCGGCATTCATTTTGGCGAGCTGCTCGCCGGCAGCCTGGTCATTGAACAGGTATTTACGCTCCCGGGCTTCGGCAGCCTGCTCATAACGGCCATTGGAAACCGCGACTATCCGCTGGTGCAAGGGTTGGTACTGATCATTGCCTTTACCGTCATTACGATTAATTTCTTGGTTGATCTGTCCTACCGCTGGCTGGATCCGCAAATCCGATTAAAGTAGGAGCTAAGCTATGATGAATAGAAAATACAGCTTAAGTTTGGTGCTGGGGATGACGTTTGTATCGTTGCTGCTTGCGATCATGCTGATCAGCCTATTCTATACCCCGCACGCCGTCAACGTCATGAAGATTGCGGACCGGCTGCAAGGGCCGAGCTGGAATCATTGGCTGGGAACCGACAACTTCGGAAGAGACGTGCTTAGCCGCGTCATGGTCGGAGCCCAGACCGCGTTTATGGTTGGAGCCGTATCCGTCGGAATCGGGTTGACCGGAGGATTGATCATCGGAACCTTGGCCGGCTACGAGGGCAAATGGCTGGATGAGCTCCTCATGAGGGGGACCGATGCATTGCTTGCATTCCCCGGCATACTCATCGCTTTGCTACTCGTCACGATTTACGAGCCCAGCCTGTTCCAGACGATGCTGGCCATCGGAATATTATCCATTCCGTCGTTTGCGCGGGTCATTCGCAGCGGAGTGCTGCAGCATCGCGAGGCGGAATATGTGAAAGCCGCAAGAGGCATCGGCGCAGGTCACATGAACATTATTTTCATTCAGATTCTTCCCAATATAGTGTCCTCTATCGTCACTACGGCAGCTTTAAGCTTCTCGACCGCGATTCTGGTGGAGGCCGCGCTCAGTTATTTGGGACTAGGCGTGCAGCCGCCGGACCCAAGTTGGGGAAGAATGCTGAACGAATCGCAGAGCTTTCTGGGCAAGGCCCCATGGTTTACCCTTGCACCGGGGCTGGTAATCACGCTGACCGTGCTCGGATTTAATCTCCTAAGCGACGGGGTCCGCGATGTCCGGGATAAGAGAGGATAGAGGTGATTGGCATGGAACTGGGAACCAAACAGGACGAACAGGTTCTTGATATCCGCAATTTGAGGATCGAATTGCAAACGTCCCGCAGGACGGCCGTGAATGTGCTGGAGGACGTGTCCCTTCAGATCGGAAAAGGAGAGATCGTGGGCGTTGTCGGTGAATCGGGCTGCGGCAAAAGCATACTGTCGCTTTCCGTGCTGGGTTTACTTCCTCCGGCTATGCGGATCAGCGGGGGTGAACTGTGGTACAAGGATAAGCTGCCGCTTCACGCTTATGACAACCGCAGGCTGCAAAGGGTTCGAGGGAAGGAAATATCGATGGTATTCCAGGACCCGATGAGCTCCTTGAACCATGGCTTGACGGTCGGTTATCAGGTGACGGAGAGCTTGAGACTCCATCTGGGCTGTTCCAAGAGCGAGGCACAGGAGCGCGCAGTTATGCTGTTTCGCAAGGTGGGACTTCCCCGGCCGGAGAAACTGCTGCACGAATATCCGTATCAGCTGTCGGGTGGCATGCGGCAGCGTGTCATGATCGCGATCGCCATTTCCTGCAACCCGGGTCTCTTGATTGCGGATGAGCCGACGACAGCGCTGGATGTTACCATCCAGGCCCAGATTCTGGACTTGATGCGCAGCATTCGCGAGGATGACGGTACGGCGATTCTGCTCATTTCCCATGATCTCGGCATGATCGCCGATATGTGCGATCGCATTATCGTCATGTACGCCGGCAAAGTGGTGGAGCATGGAACGGCATCGGAGATCTTTGATTACCCCCGCCATCCGTATACGATCGGGCTGCTCAATTCCATTCCGACTCCCGCGAAAAAGGGCAATCGACTGTACTCCATACCCGGCACCGTCCCGGCCCTCCATGAAAGGGGAGCCGGCTGTCGGTTCGCTTCCCGGTGCGAATACGCAGCCGACCGCTGCCGGCAGGGGCAGCCTCCGCTTATCCAAGTCGGGAAGCAGCATACGGCTGCTTGTTTCCTGCTCGAGGAGGTGAACGCTAATGCCGTCGTATGAAGCTCCGCTGTTAGAGCTTAGAAACATAGAGAAGTCCTACTCGCAGCAGTCCTGGCCCGGTAGCAAGAAGTTCCGGGCGGTTCGCGGAGTCTCGCTGTCCATCAGGAAGGGAGAGACGCTTGGACTTGTCGGCGAGAGCGGCTGCGGCAAGTCCACCGTTGGACGGATGACTGCACGCCTTCTTGAGCCGAGTGCCGGAGAGCTTCACTATAAAGGAAGTGATATCACAGATGCGGGGGGAAGGACACTACGACAGCTGCGTCAGGAAATCCAGTATGTGTTTCAGGATCCGTACACTTCGCTGAATCCGAGATTTACCGTTGGGCGCTTATTGGAGGAGCCGCTGAAATACAATCGGCTGGGCAGCCGCTTGAAGCGTAAGAGCGATGTGCTGGAGATGCTGGACCGGATTGGCCTGAACGCCTCATATAGGAACCGGTATCCCCATGAACTAAGCGGAGGCCAGCGTCAGAGGGTTGGCATTGCGCGAGCCCTCATGATGAATCCGGAATTTGTTGTGCTGGATGAGCCGGTGTCCGCCCTGGACGTTTCCGTGCAGGCTCAAATTTTGAATCTGCTGAAATCCCTGCAGCATGAGCTGTCCTTAACCTACCTGTTTATTTCCCATGATCTGAATGTGGTTCATTATGTTAGTGACCGGGTCGCCGTGATGTATCTGGGGTACATTGTCGAGATTGCGGATGTGCACGATCTGTATGACAGGCCGCTCCATCCTTACGCGCAAGCGCTGGTATCGTCAATCCCGGCGGAACGGGGCGGTGCCAAGCGGGAGCAGATCATTCTTAGCGGAGACTTGCCGGATCCAACGGCTCATATCAGCGGGTGCCCGTTCCGGTCAAGGTGCCTGCATGCTTTCGAACGCTGCGAGTCTGAAATGCCGGGGTGGTCCGGCGTAGGGGAAGGTCACGCCGTACGATGCCATTTGTGGGAGGGCAAATACGCAAGCCCGGAAGCCGCTCCTGTCGAAATCTTATCATGAAAGAATGGAGAGGGGGCATATTCGATGAGCGGTACCATACGGTTGGCAGCTGCGGAAGATGCCGCGACGGTAAGGGATATCCTTTTCCGTGCCTATGAACCGATTCGGAAGTTGGAACTGAAATGGCCAGCCGCCAACCCCACGGCGGAACTCGTTGCGTCCAATATCCAGCGCAATGAATGCTATGTCTTGGAGCAGGACGGTGAAATCGCGGCGACGCTCACCTATTCGCTGGAAGGAGAGGTCCGGGACGTGACGGCCCTGCCTTTTATAAAATGGTTTGCTGTGGATCCCTTGCTCCAAGCGAGGGGACTTGGGTCGAAGTTAATGGATTGGGTCGAACGCTCCGTCCTTCTCGAACAACATCGAGCACCTGCGGTTACTTTAGCGACAGCCGCGCGGCATCCCTGGCTGGCTGACATGTATCGGCGCAACGGTTATGCTTCGATACTGGACTTCGACCCCAAAAACGGCGACGGCGTAATGCATCTTATGCGAAAAATACTGGATCCCGTGCTGTATCAGGAATACATCTTGGAACATCCCGAGGATCTTGCATCTATTCATGATCGACCCCGCCCGGTTTCCTGAGGGCGGTTTCACGTTTGGTAAGGGGCTTGGGTTATTTTGATTTTAAGACTGCTTTTGAAATGGCGTAACCTCCCGAAATGGGGAAATTCTCCACACAAGTTGCCGATCAGTTCAACAATTATGTTAGTTTTAATTTCGTTTCCTTTGTAGGTATCCAGGAAATAATGAGTTTGTTACTGATTTATGCAGCAAATAATTTGTATGGATATCTTGGAAAAAATTTTTGGCCGTGCTATTATCATTTGGTTATTTTAGTTTAAGGGGGGGATATATTTGAAGATTGGCGTTATTGGTGATTTTAATCCGATTTACCTTTCGCAGCAAGCCACGAATGATGCAATAAACCATTCCATTAAAAAATTGGGGGTTCAGATTGTCTATGAATGGATTCCAACAGCGTCAATTCCTGAACAACTAGAAACCATCAAAAAGTCTTATAAAGGGTTTTGGATAGCCCCAGGTATTCCCGATTCTGTAGGTGGAGTATTACAAATTATTAGGTATGCCCGCGAACATAATGTCCCATTAATAGGCACTTGCGGTGGATTTCAAAATATAATTCTGGAGTATGCCAAAAATAAATTAATGCTTGAAGAAGCTGATCACGAAGAATTAAACCCCGATGCTTCTAAACTAGTTATCAGTAAACTTACTTGTTCATTGGTCGGTCAAAAAGGTGAGGTGTTTATAAAGAGCCCTTCATTGGTTTCCAACATTTACCGAGAAACAACTATAATCGAACAATTCCGATGTAGTTACGGCCTAAACCCGGAATTTGAAGCACCAATTAATGAAACAGGATTAGAAATTGTAGGAACAGATGCTGAAGGAAGGCCAAGAATTGTTGAATTAACTGGACATAAATTTTTTATCGGAACGTTGTTTGTTCCTCAATTGAATTCAACTCAAGAAAGTCCACATTGTCTGGTAGATGCATTTATTGAACATATGAGTAACCAATAACTTTAGAAGGATGAAGCCGCCAAGCCATGGTGGTTTTTTAATTTTATGTAGAACTTATTATTTCATCAACGAAAAAAAGAGCTATATAATTGTATGTCACTAATGTCGGGGGACAAGATCATGTTCCCATAGAAAGTCGCTAAAATAGCGGCTTTTTTGTTTTATCGGTACAAGTTCTTGTCCCGAGCCAAGGACAAGAACTTGTACCGATTGCCGTAAGGGTCAAGAACAAAGTCCGATTACCGATTAGATAAATACCTAATCATTTTGCAATTATAGGAATGGGACGCTGCTCTTAAGGATGGAGATCCGCAAGCGACTTTCGTGTTCGCGCCTTATCCTGTGCTGAGACTCCGAAATTTGGACAGGAAGCGTGGTTGTACGTCGAGAGCGCCGTACCGGTCACCTCCAAAGGTATCCAGACGCTGCGCATCCGTCTTATTCTCCAAAATGATAACCATCTGCCGGTTCCTCAATGTGCACCATAACCCGAACCAGATAATCCTCTGCATGTTGCAATACAATCTCATCCTGCATGTAATCCTCGTAAGCATCGCCCATAATGACGTACTGTTTCTCCTTGATATATTTAAAGATTTGCGCATAGATCTTATCGGTATCCCCATAATCTGCTCTGGCATAAGACACGAGATAGAATCCCTCCGGCCTATAGGCCTGTTTGTGATGCTTTGTCGTCATGAAGCTGTACATATGGGAGATCATGTCGCCGTCCGACTTCAGCAGATCTTCTTTGGGAATGATGACCCCACTGGGGTATCCTAGTGGCGCATGCTCTTTGTTCAGCCGGACCCGAAAATCCTCCCAGAGCTCATCAGGGAACTCCTTTTTGGATGAGTAGATGCGGCGGCTCAGCAGCAAGGGGGTTTTAGGTTGCCAGATGACATACATTTGGCTGGTGTCCAGATGCATGGATTGCTCTATATTTTCCGCACGCTGTATAATCATTTGTTTCGCCCGAGTCAACTTGGCGATCTGCAGTTGCAGATTTTCCTCCTGTTTACGCAGCAATCGAAGGGTGGTTTTCGGAGAACGCTCACCGAGATGCTGCTGAATTTCCTCCAGGGACATGCCCAGCTCTTTGAAAATATGAATAACGCCGATCGTTTCAAACTGGCTGTGGCTGTAATAGCGATAACCGTTATCCGCCACAAAGGCAGGTTTGAACAGACCGATGCGGTCGTAGTAAATGAGGGTTTTGCGCGAAACCTCGGACAGCTTGGAAAAAGCACTAATGGACAGCATTTCATTTGGATGCATAAGTACCCCCCGGTCAAATAAAAGCGGATTGACTGTATAGTTACTATACAGTTTATAATAGCATCTGTTCTGATCGTGAGTCTACTTTTGATCGCAGATCAGTGTGTTTATTTTAGATGAGGAGAATGCTTATGGTAAGGAAATTACTGCAAAGTGTACGGGAATATAAAAAAGATACGTGGCTGACCCCTTTGTTTTTACTTGGTGAAGTGGCCATGGAAGCCATAATCCCGCTGTTTATGGCCGAATTAATTGATCAGGGGATCACGGGGGGGCAGATGAATCAGGTGATGAAGTACGGCTTGATTCTGGTGTTGTTTGCCCTTGTGTCTCTGGTCTTTGGGGCGCTGGCGGGTAAGCATTCTGCGATTGCCATGTCGGGGTTCGGAAAAAATTTGCGTTACGACCTGTTCCGTCATGTGCAGCGGCTGTCGTATTCCAATATGGATAAATTCTCAACCTCAGGTATCGTCACCAGGCTGACTACGGATATTACGCATGTGCAAAATGCATTTCTAATGATTATCAGGATTGCCTTTCACAGTCCGGTGATGATGATTTTTGCGACGATTATGACGTATCGCATCAGCCCGTCCATTGCTGCTTGGTTCATGGTTGTTATCCCTGTCCTGGCTATTGGCATGATCATCATCATGAAGTATTCTTTTCCGATTTTTGAGCGTGCATTTGGCAGTTACGATGATCTGAATAAAGTTGTTCAGGAAAATGTACGCGGCATTCGGGTCGTGAAATCCTATGTACGAGAAGAGCGTGAGGTATCCAAGTTTCAAGCCGTATCTCAGCGGATATTTGCACAGATGGTTAAGGCAGAACGCATTATGTCGTACGAACTTCCACTGATGCAAATTGTGCTGTATGCCGTGATGCTGATCATCTCCTGGATTGGAGCCAAACTGGTTGTGGGTGGAAGCATGACTACCGGTGAGCTTACGAGTGTATTCACGTATTCCATGCAAATTCTAATGAGTTTGATGACCCTGGGCATTGTCGTTGTTATGGTTGCCATTGCTCGCGCTTCGGCAGGCCGGATTCATGATCTGTTAAGTGAACAGCCGGACATTACCAGTCCGGAATCGCCAGTTACAGAGCTGCACAGTGGAGAGATTGAATTCCGTAATGTGTCCTTCCGTTACTCCGATAAAGCCGAGAATGATGCTCTTTCAGGTATCAATCTGCGAATTGCTTCGGGACAGACGATCGGTATTATAGGAGCTGCGGGCAGTGCAAAGTCCACCTTGGTGCAACTGATTCCACGTCTATATGATGCCAGTGAGGGTGAAGTCCTTGTCAGTGGAGTCAATGTGAAGGAATACGATTTAAATGTGCTTCGCAGCCAGGTCGCGATGGTATTGCAAAAGAACGTCCTGTTTGAAGGCACGATTAAGGAGAACCTGCGTTGGGGCAATGAAAATGCCACCGATGATGAGTTGATTGAAGCGTGCAAAGCGGCGCAGGCACATGAGTTTATTTCCACGTTTCCGGATGGATATGACACTCATTTGGCACAAGGCGGTACGAACGTTTCGGGAGGTCAGAAGCAGAGACTGTGTATTGCCAGAGCTTTGCTCAAAAAACCGAAGATTCTGATTCTGGATGATTCCACCAGCGCTGTAGATACACGGACCGACGCGTTAATCCGCAGCGTTTTCAAGGAAAGCATCCCGGATACAACCAAAATTATTATTGCCCAGCGTATTGCATCGGTTGAAGATGCGGATCAAATTGTCGTGCTGGATGAAGGCAAGATGGTGGATATCGGAACCCACCAGGAACTGCTGGGCAGAAATACCATTTATCAAGAAGCTTATTTTACACAGACGAAAGGCGGTGAAGCACTGGATGGATAACATCAATTACGGCCGGACAATAAAACGTCTGCTGGCCTACTTTAAATATTACAAATTCAAAACGGCATTGGCGCTGTTCCTAGTTCTGGTTAGTTCCGCCGTCTCTGTCGCTTCTGCGACCTTTCTGCGATTGCTGATCGACGACTATATTACACCGTTGCTCGGAAATCAGAATCCAGTGTTTGACGCCTTGTTACAGGCTTTAATCATTCTGGCTGTAATCTACGCTGCTGGGGTCATTAGTACGTTTGTCTCGAAACGGCTGATGATTACGATCTCGCAGCAGATTATGAAGAGGATTCGTGACCGCTTATTCGATCACATGCAGAAGCTGCCGATTAAATATTTTGACCGTAAAGCCCACGGGGATATTATGAGTCATTACACGAACGATGTGGACACGCTGAACATGATGCTGACGGATGGATTGTCCCAGCTGTTGTCCACTGCGGTGACCGTGTTGGTCGTTCTCGGTACGATGTTGTATCTGGATGTGCCGTTAACGATCGTGGTTGTGCTTGGTGCGCTTGCCATGCTCTGGATTACAAAAACCGTGGGTACTAAGGCAACCCAGCACTTTTTCCGGCAGCAGGAATCGATCGGTGTGGTGGATGGATATATCGAGGAGATTATTCATGGGCAAAAAGTGGTGCAGGTGTTCGGTCGCGAGCAAAAAGTGATGGAACAATTCGCCCGCCTGAATGATAGATTATTTGACGACTCGGCGACAGCTAACAAATATTCGAATATCCTCATGCCAATCAATGCGAATCTGGCCACACTAATCTACGTGCTTGTGGCCATTGCAGGCGGAGCTATGGCGTTATCGGGCTGGAATGCCGGTCTGAGTCTGGGAATTATCGCTGCTTTTCTGAGTTTATCCCGTAATTTCACAATGCCCATTGCCGAAATTTCCTCGCAAGTCAGCATGTTTGTCGTAGCACTTGCAGGGGCTCAGCGGATCTTTAACCTGATGGATGAACAGCCTGAAGCAGATGAGGGCCGTGTGACCTTGGAGAAAAAACAGAATCAGGACGGTTGGGTCTGGAAACTGGAGGACGGAACAAGCGTTGTACTGAAAGGCAAAGTGGAGTTTAAGGACGTCAGCTTTACGTATGACGGAAAGAAACAGGTACTTCAGAATATGACGTTATATGCCATGCCTGGACAGAAACTCGCGTTCGTAGGCGCAACGGGTGCGGGCAAGACTACCGTAGCCAATCTGCTCAATCGTTTTTACGATATTACAGAAGGCGAGATCATCTATGATGGCATTAATATTCAGCGTATTCGAAAAGCAGATTTGCGGCGTTCTCTGGGAATTGTACTGCAGGATACCCACCTGTTCTCGGGTACGGTAGCTGAGAACATTCGATACGGAAGGCTGGAGGCCAGTGACGATGAGGTGATCCAGGCTGCGAAGCTGTCATATGCGGCGAGTTTTATTGAACGTTTGCCTGACGGGTATGAGACCCGGCTTGACGGCAACGGCAATGGACTGTCACAGGGACAGAGTCAATTGCTGGCGATTGCCAGAGCGGCGATTGCCAATCCGCCTGTCATGATTCTGGATGAAGCAACATCATCCATCGATACACGAACAGAAGCGCTGGTCCAGAAGGGGATGGATAACCTGATGGAGGGCCGAACCGTGTTTGTGATCGCCCACCGGTTATCTACCGTACGAAATTCCGATGCCATTATGGTTCTTGAAAAAGGCCAAATCAAGGAACGCGGGGATCACGAGCAGCTGCTGGCGGCTAAAGGGATTTATTATCAATTGTACACAGGTGCCTTTGAGTGGGATTAACGGACACATTCAAGCATCAACTAATGCAACGCATCCAATTTATCAACTGTCGAGGGACAAGAACATAGTTCCATAGAAAGTCGCTAATTTAGCGACTTTTTTGTTAGTGGCTTTAGCCAGTTGAGTACGCGAAGCGTGCGAAACAAAAAACCACCCGCTATGCGGGTGGAGGGATCTAGGGTTTGACCAACAAGACCATTCCCATAAAATTGAGATGTTCAGG
>NZ_JAIUDG010000032.1:0-64116 GCF_020179875.1 Paenibacillus sp. alder61 | reverse complement strand
TAAGTGAAAGTGACAAAAACACTGAGCCTGAACAATTTTATTGTCAGGCTAGCGTCTTTAGGCGCAGTTTGGCAACAGGGGGTTATACCCCAAGAGCAAACCACCCGTTGGACGGGTGGTTATGATTTGTTGTCCGGGGAGATGGCCGGCTGCGGCTTACTTTCACGGGCCCGGCGCCCAGAATCAACGCGCTGGAAATTTGGCCGGCGAACGGGACGCTGACCGTGTTTTTGGCCGGGGATTCCACGGTGACGGATCAGCCGGAGAGCGGGTATCCTTACTGCGGATGGGGACAGATGCTCCCGGCCTTCTTTAAGCATGACGTCGCCGTCGACAATCATGCCCGGTCGGGCCATAGCTCCTTGAGTTTTGTAAAGGAAGGCCTCCTTGATCCGATCATGGAACGGATCAAGCCCGGGGATTTCCTGTTCCTCCAATTCGGCCACAACGACGAGAAGCCGGACGCGGCCCGCCGAACGGAACCGTTCAGCACCTTCCAGGGCCAGCTGAAATTGTATTTGGAGGCCGCCCGGAGCAAACAAGCGACTCCCGTGCTGGTTACCCCCGTGCATCGGCGTTACTTCAAGGAAGACGGTACGCTGCAGGATACGCACGGGGACTATATCACGGCGATCCGTGAGCTGGCCGCGCAGGAAGCGGTCCCGCTGATCGATCTCGCCGAGCGCAGCCGCCGCCTGTTTGAGCAAGCGGGAGTCGAGGGAACTAAGGACGACTTTATGTGGGTGCTTCCCGGGGAATTTATCCATTTCCCGGCGGGTGTGGAGGATAATACGCATTTTCAGGAGCGGGGAGCCCGGCGTTTGGCCGCCCAGGTGGCGGAAGCCATCCGTGAGCTGCAATTGCAGCCGTTACAAATGTTTTTGCGGTAATTCGGCTTTTGAATCTTTGACTTAGGGAGGAGAAGATAGGATGCCTGCACTTCAATTTGACGAAGAGGAAATCAAGCAAATCATCGATCGCGTCGTAGACCGTACCTTTCGGATGGACTTCAGCTGGGATTGGCCGGGGGGCGTCGCATTTTACGGGGTGTGCGAAGCTTATGACGCAACGGGAAATAAAGCCTACTTGGATCAGCTCAAAGCCTGGGTGGACGAGAATATCGAGGACGGTTTGCCGAAATTGTCGGTGAACGGCGTGTCCATTGGACATTGTTTGCTGACGCTTTACGAGGCGACGGGTGAAGAGAAGTACATGGAAATCGCCAAAGAGATGGCCGAATTTCTGACGCATCAAGCGGAGCGGTTCGCCGAGGGGGTTTTTCAGCATACCGTGAACTCGCTGCATGATGTTTTTCCGCAGCAGGCCTGGGTGGACACGATGTTTATGGCCGGTTACTTTTTGCTGCGAATCGGGAAGCGTCTGGGCAATAAGGAGTATTTCGAGGACGGATTAAAGCAGTATCACGGGCATGAGAAATACCTTCAAGATCCCGATACCCATCTGTATTATCACGGGTGGGACCATGTGAATCAGAACTGGATGTCCGGCATTTATTGGGCCAGGGGAAATTCCTGGGCCGCGCTGACGATGTCCAAGGCACTGCGATTGATCGAGGTCCAGCATCCGTCCTATATGGTGATCGACGGTTCCCTCCGGGACCAATTAAGCGCGCTTGTAAGGCTGCAGTCGCCGGAAGGGCTGTGGCATACCATCGTCAATGACGAAGACTCTTACCTGGAAACCTCCGGCTCGGCCGGGATTGCGACCGCCTTGCTGATGCAGGGACGTTTGTACAACAAGTACGCCCAAAAGGCGATCGACGGCATCCTCGCCCGGATCAAGCCGGACGGTACGGTTACCGGCGTATCCGCCGGCACAGCGGTCATGCATGATGCGGAAGGTTATCGTAATGTGCCGTGCAAACGCATTCAGGGATGGGGACAAGGGCTGACGTTGGCTTTTCTGGGCCAATTGCTGCGAACCAAGGAGAATCCGTATGGATAACGGATACAGGGCAATCGGTCACACGTACTGGGTCATCCCGGACGGGTACATCCCGCCGGACAGCAGCGGCCGCCTGGAAAGTCATGAAAGCGTATGCGTGCTCAATACGGGAACGGAGGAGGCCGAGCTGCAAGTAACGGTATACTTCGAAGACCGCGAACCTCTCGAAGGAATCGTATGCCGGGTCCCGGCCCGGCGTACGAAGCATATTCGAACCGCCTCCCTCCAAGCCGGAGATGAACGGATTCCAGCGGGGGTACCGTACGCTATGACGATCACCAGCAATGTTCCGGTGATCGTGCAGTACAGCCGGCTCGATACGACACAGTCCGAGTTGGCATTAATGAGCGTAATGGCTTATCCGGCGGAAGAAGGATAGGGCGAAGGGTTTGCATGAATTTCTTAAAACAGGTCGCTGCAGGGAAGCTGCAGCGACCTGTTTTTTTGCGTCCGGCGGGATTGACTTTTTGGCAATTGTGCTATAATAAGAGCGATTTTTCATTGACATCATAAGAATACATAATCGTGAAGGTGCTGATGCTACGCTATGAATACCCGTCAAAAAGAAATCCTTCGCATGCTGCTGTCCGCTCCCCGTACCCCTTTCGTAGTACGGGATATCGCCATGCGGTTAAATTGTTCGGAGAAGACGATCCGCAACGATTTCGATGAAATCGAGCGGGATTTATCCGAGGTCTCCCAGGCCAGACTCGTCCGGAAGCCCGGGATCGGGGTCGTCCTGAATGCGGAGGAACAAGAAAGAGCGAAAATTGCAGATCACTTCCTTTGGTCCGCTCGGGAGAAGGATGACCCGGAGGATAAAGACCGGATGGCCGCGATCGCATACCGGCTATTGATGGAAACGAAGCCCGTGACTCTGCAAGAGCTTGCTGACGCACACTTTGTGAACAAAGCGGTCATTAAGAAAGAATTGGACAGCCTGGGTCCCTGGTTGGAACAGTATGGCCTTACCGTCGTTTCCAAACAGAAGGTAGGGATTACGCTAGAAGGGAAGGAATGGGATAAGCGTGCCGCGTTGTCCAAACTTACCCTATTAACCACCGATTCGGGACATTCCTATATAAAAAAGCAGTTTTCCCCGCATGAAGTCGAGCTCGTCGCCCGGGAACTCAAGGAGCTGGAACAGCGTGTTCAGCTGTTTTTTACGGATGAAGCGTTCGACAATTTGCTGATCCATACCTTGCTGATGATCCGGAGAACCAAGCTGAAGCAGCCGATCCATTTTTCCGAACAGGAGAAAGGGTTTGTCCGCGGCAAACCGGAGTACGGCAGAATGAAGGAGTTTACCGGGGAGTTGGAACGCAGGTTTGCCGTTCGCTTCAACGAGGATGAAGTCGCCTATTTGACGGCTCATATGATGGGCGCCAAAATCCGGTCCCAGGCTCGGATCGACGCTGTGGACTCAGGCGAGGACCAGGCCCAGGACAGAACCCGGGCGAGAGAGTTTGCGGAGAGGTTAATCCGAAGAGTATCCGCCTTAACCCTGGTCGATTTTTCCAGTGACCCCGATTTGGCGGAAGGGTTGAGTATTCATTTGTACTCCACGATCAACCGGCTGCTTTACGGGCTTACCGTTTCCAATCCGATGCTGCACGACATCAAAAAAATGTACCCTTACATGTTTGATATGGTCATTTACGCGGCGAAAGAGGCCGGTGCCGACTACCCCTTCGTTCTTCCCGAAGAGGAGGCGGCTTATTTGACGCTCCATTTTCAAGCGGCTGCCGAACGTATGAACAAGCCGGCGGATCGCACGAAACAAGTCATCACCGTATGTCATATGGGCGTGGGCATGTCGCAAATTCTGCGGAGCAAGCTGGAGCGCAAGTTCCCCGACTTGCACGTATTGGATTCCGTACGCAAGGCCGACTTGCCGAAGTATTTGCCCCGCCGCCGGGTGGATTTTATCGTATCGACGACACCGTTGGAACAGGTCGGTGTGCCGTACATTCAAGTGTCTCCCCTGCTGGAAGCGGGTGAGGTCAAAAAAATAGCGGAATTTATCGAAATGTTGGAGGAGTCCGCGACTCCCGCAAACGCGTCGGGTTCCATATTGCAAATGTACACCTCCCCCTCGCTGATTTTCCCGCATGTGAAGGTGGACCACCGCTATGAGTTGATTGAGATGCTGGCGAACGAGCTATATACCCAGGGATTCGTCGAACAGGACTATGCCCATCAGGCGCTGCTTAGGGAAAGGCTTTCATCCACCTCCATAGGGGGAGGCATCGCGATTCCGCATGGAGATCCGAACTTGATCAGGGAGTCGCGGATCGCGGTCGCTACTTTAAAAGAGCCGTTGGATTGGAAAGAAGAGAACGTGTCCGTCGTCTTCATGCTGGCGCTGGGGCCTGGAGATCAAGAGCATCTGAAGAAGCTGTTTCAGCGTCTATCCCTGCTTAGCGAACAGCCCTCGACGATCGAGCGGTTGGTTCAGGCGGCCACGCCCGAGGCTTTGCTGCGTTCCCTATAAACATCCGGCAAATAATCCGTTTTTTCCGCAGCTGCGGTAATAATAAAAGATTTTCCGCCGTCTTATCCGCGTTAATATAAGAATGCAAGCGGTTACTACAATCAGAATAAGGGGATAGAGCTATGAAACTGTTGGCCATTACCTCATGTCCGAATGGGATTGCCCACACGTATATGGCGGCGGAAAATTTGCAAAAAGCCGCGGATAAATTAGGCGTCAGCATGAAGGTTGAAACGCAGGGTTCGATCGGCGTGGAAAATCAATTTACCGCAGAGGAGATCCGCGAGGCGGACGGCATCATTATCGCGGCGGATAAATCGGTTGACAAAAGCCGGTTTATCGGCAAGAAGCTGTTGGTCGCCGGCGTGCAGGAGGGGATCCGCAACCCGGAAGGACTGATTCAAAAAATGATCAGCGGCGAGGCGCCGGTGTATCGCGGCCAAGGAGACGGGGAGAACGGCAGTACCCCGCAGCCAGCCGCGAAACAACAAAATACATTTTATCGCCATTTGATGAGCGGCGTGTCTTACATGATTCCGTTCATCGTGGTCGGAGGGCTGCTGATCGCGATCGCGCTCTCGATCGGCGGCGTACCGACGCCGGGCGGATTGCAAATTCCGGAGGATTCGTTCTGGAAAACGATCGAAAGGTTGGGGGCGGCGTCCTTCACATTCATGGTTCCGATACTGGCGGGATTTATCGCTTTTAGTATCGCGGACAGACCGGGTCTGGCGCCGGGGATTATCGGCGGTTACATCGCCGCGAACGGCAGCTTCTACGGCAGTGAGGCCGGAGCCGGATTTCTCGGCGGGATCGTCGCCGGTTTTCTTGCGGGCTATGTGGCGCTTTGGATCAAGAAATGGAAAGTTCCAAAAGCGATTACCCCGATTATGCCGATTATCATCATTCCGGTTCTGTCTTCGTTAATTGTCGGTTTGGCTTTCATTTACCTGCTCGGCGGTTCGATCGCGCAAGTTTTTGAGATGTTGACCAACTGGCTGGCCGGGATGCAGGGAACAAGTTCCATTCTGCTGGCTTTGATCTTGGGGGCGATGATCTCGTTCGATATGGGCGGACCGGTCAATAAGGTAGCGTTCATGTTCGGCTCCGCCATGATTGCGGAAGGCAACTACGAAATCATGGGTCCGATCGCCGTAGCGATCTGTGTCCCGCCGATCGGGCTGGGGCTGGCTACGTTCCTGTTCAAACGTAAGTTTCACAATGCGGAAAGAGAGTCCGGCAAGGCGGCGTTTACGATGGGCTTATTCGGGATTACCGAGGGAGCGATTCCGTTTGCGACGCAGGATCCTTTGCGCGTGATCCCGAGTATCATGATCGGGTCCATGACCGGCTCCGTCATCGCCATGTTCGGGAATGTCGGAGACCGGGTGGCGCACGGCGGACCGATCGTTGCCGTCCTGGGAGCGGTGGATAACGTAACGATGTTCTTTGTGGCGGTAATCGTCGGCTCCATCGTGACGGCTTTGATGATTAAGTTGTTGAAAAAAGACCAGGCGGCGCCCCGGTTGGCCGGGAATCAAGGAGCCGAGGTTGAAGCGGCCGCCGCGGTGGAACCGGTACTCACAAGCCGTGCAGTATCATCCTCATCCGATGAGTCCCACCGGACGGTTAGAAAACTGACGGACATCATCAATCTGGACTTGATCGATACTTCGCTTGCGGGAAAAACCCGAGATGAAGTGATCGATGCGATGATCGGAAAATTGGATGCCCAAGGGGTGCTCACTTCGCCTGGCGAATTTAAAACCGCCATTCTGAACCGTGAAGCGGAGAGCTCTACGGGGATCGGGATGAATGTGGCGGTCCCTCACGGGAAATCGGCCGCCGTGCTGAAGCCGCGGGTCGTATTCGGGCTGAAGCCGGAGGGCGTCGATTGGAACAGTGCGGACGGCGAGCCCGCCAAGCTGATCTTTATGATCGCTGTTCCCGCAGAGAACAAGGGCAACGAGCATCTGAAAATTTTGCAGATGCTGTCCCGCAAGCTGATGGATGATAATTTCAGAGAACAGCTTATGAAAGTGAAGTCCAAACAAGAGGCCTTCAGCCTGTTGGATCAGATTCATTAATAAAGAAGGACCGTGCCAAGCCGCAAAAGCGGCCGAGCGCGGTCCTTTTTGGTCGCTGAACTAGCTGGTGCCCCCGTCAAACCACCTTGATGAAGTAGAATTCCTGCATATCTGCATCTTTTTTTCTTGTTCGGAACCAAAATTTGAAAATACCTGCAGATTTACATCTTTTTGGAGTTGGAGAGTTGGCTTGGAGTTCCAGGGTGTCCGAACGTTGTGCTTCGACAGGAAAAATGGGCAGCTGTCCGGGAATTCTACATAGTACGAGGCGATGCTTGTCGGTACGCCTAGTCGTTGGCGTTAAATTTATGATCTTTCAGGGACTCCAGTGCCGTCTTCGTTTTCCGCTTCGCCGGGGCGGCCGGGCGGGAGACGGCCGGCTCCGGTTGCTCCGTTCGTTCCAGCAGAACTTCAAGGTAATACCGGTTTTCGTCGGTTCGGTCAAGTATTTCGGCCAAGGCCAGAAATACGATACCCGCCAAGAAGCCGCTTAGAATAGAAGCAAGGGCGGGAATCCAGCCGTCTCCGTAGATCGCGCTAAAGATAGCCCATAGCAAGCCCGCTATAAAAAACACCGTTCCTATGATCTTTAACAGTTTGTTCAATGTTCGTCCCTCCTGTAGCTGGTTGTACATCCATTATAAACCCTCATTTTGCTGCGGGCACCGTTCTGTTTCCAAAGAAATGCAGGATATCGCGCGGTTTCGGGTATGTTATACATATGGAATCCGAGACAAAGGAGGCGTCGCAGCAATGAATCCCAAATGGTGGAAAGAGAGCGTGGTCTACCAGATTTATCCGATCAGCTTCATGGATTCGAATGGAGACGGGATCGGTGATCTTCGCGGCATTATATCCAAGCTGGATTATTTGAAAGACCTTGGCGTCGACGTAATCTGGGTATGCCCGATCTATAAATCCCCCAATCATGACAACGGTTACGACATTAGCGATTATTGCGACATCATGAAGGAATTCGGCACCATGGAAGATTTTGATCTGATGCTGAAGGAAATCCATCTCCGCGGCATGAAGCTGATGATGGATCTGGTGCTGAACCACACTTCCCATGAGCACCCGTGGTTTCAAGAGTCCCGGAAATCCAAGGATAATCCGAAACGGGATTTCTACATATGGCGCAAAGGGAAAAACGGAGGCCCGCCGAACAACTGGGAATCTTACTTCAGCGGCTCGGTATGGGAGTATGACGAAGCGACCGACGAATACTATCTGCACCTTTATTCCAAATATCAGCCCGATTTAAACTGGGAACATCCCGAGGTTGTCGCGAAACTCCACGATATGGTCGAGTGGTGGCTGAAAAAAGGCGTGGACGGTTTCCGTTTCGACGCCATCGCGCACATTGTGAAGCAGCATGGGCTTCCGGACGCCGAGAATCCGCATCAGACCACGACGGTAAGGGCGTACGAGATGTTTTCCAATCTGGACGATGTGCATACCCTGCTGCAAAACTTGTATGACAAGGTACTCTATTTTTACGATATTATGACGGTGGGAGAAACTTCGGGACTCGGTCCCGAACAGGCGCTGGATTACGTGGGCGACGGACGACGCGAGTTAAACATGACCTTTCAGTTTGAGCATATGTTTCTCGACGCCGCTTCCGCGGGCAGCGGAAAGTGGGACACCGTGCCATGGAATCTGATCGAGCTGAAAAAAGTGATGAGCAACTGGCAGACGGTTCTCCATAACCGCGGATGGAACGCCAATTATTTGTGCAACCATGATCAGCCGCGATCGGTATCCCGCTTCGGCGACGATGTGACCTGCCGGGTACCTTCGGCAAAAATGCTCGCGACCTTTATTCATACGCTGGAAGGTACGCCGTATATATATCAGGGAGAAGAAATCGGCATGACCAACGTGGCCTTCGATTCCATCGACGAATACCGGGATGTGGAAACGCTGAATTACTATGAGGAGAAGCGGACAAGCGGAGTGCCGGAAGCAGAGATAATGCGGGCGATTCACAAGAAAAGCCGGGATAACGCCCGGACGCCGATGCAATGGGATGCCACCGAACACGCCGGTTTTACCGAGGGGACCCCTTGGATTAAAGTGAATTCCAATTATATGGAGATCAATGTGGTCCAAGCGATGAAGGACCCTGACTCGATTTATCATTATTACAAAAGGCTGATTCAACTGCGCAAGAAGTTCAAGGTTATCGTTTACGGAGAATATAGGCTGCTGCTACCGCTTCATGAGGAGATTTATGCCTATACCCGTACGCTTGATAATGAGGTTCTGCTTGTTATTTTGAATTTCTTCGGCAAAGAGCCGATCTTCGAAATGCCCGAAGGGCTCGATCCCCAAGGGATGGAACTGCTTATCTCCAATTACGAGCCGAGAAAGGGAGAGGACTTGGCCCGATTGAAACTGCGCCCGTTCGAGGCTCGGGTCTATTTGAAAAAGCTATAAGGGGTTAAGAAGGGGGCGTGCGTATGAGAATCGGAGTTGTGTCCGACACGCATATGCCGAAAAAGGGGAAGGAACTTCCGCCCGCGCTTTTGGCGGCTTTCCAGCGGCTTGATTTAATTATCCATCTGGGCGATTGGACCTCGCTTCTGGTGTATGACCAGTTGGCGGCTCTGGCCCCTGTCGAGGGAATTGCCGGGAACAACGACCCCGGGGAGATCGTCAGGCGGTTTGGTTACCGGAAAATATTGACCTTGGGCCACGGCCGGGTGAGAGTCGGATTAACCCACGGCCATTTGCCGGAAGGGCGGGGGACGGCCCGGGAAAAAGCGGGGCGGGCTTTCCCCGACGAACGGCTGGACGCGATTTTGTTCGGGCATTCCCATAAGCCGCTATTGGAGCGGGAAAACGGGATTTTGCTGTTCAATCCGGGATCCCCGACAGACAAACGGAAGCAGAAGTACTACTCGGCTGGAATCCTCGAGGTGACGAATTCGGGGCTAACGGCCAAGCATCTCTATTTTGAACGAAGCAACTGAGCCCGGGCGGGGCTCTTTTTTTCTTATAACTAGGAGGGTCAAACCCGTTGACGTATAATTGACCACCATTTAATATAGGAATAATACTTGCTTTAATACTTTCATCTATAAAAGCGGTAATAGGTTTGCGGTCTAAACAGTTGAAGCGACAAATTACTAAAAGGGAGAGGGGATCTAGAAATGAAGTTCAGGAAGAAGGTCAGTATGTTTTTGGCGGTATCGGCTTTATTGGTAGGTGTTGTAGGCTGCGGTAACAACGGGGGAAACAACGCGGCATCGGGAGCTAAGGGCGGTGAAGCCGCTCCGGCCAATTCCGGGGCCGCGGTGGAGACGGAAGGTAAAACGTACAAAATCGCGATCTCGCAATATGTGGAGCATCCGTCTTTGGACGCGACGCGCGAGGGTTTCATGGCGGCGCTGAAGGATGCCGGGCTGGTAGAGAACGAAAACCTGAAGGTGGATTACAACAACGCGCAGGCCGACCCGACCAATAATATGTCAATCGCGCAAAAAATCGCCGGCGAAAAATATGATTTGGTGCTTGCCATCGCTACGCCGCCGGCCATCGCGGTAGCGAGTCAGGTCAAAGAATCGCCGATCCTGTTTGCGGCGGTCACCGATCCGCTCGATGCTAAGCTTGTTAAAAACTTGGAGAAGCCGGGCGGCAACATCTCCGGCGCTTCCGATACGAACCCCGAGGCGATTTCCAAGCTTATGGATTTTATCGCCACCAACTTCAAGGATGTCAAAAATGTCGGCGTCGTCATGAATCAAGGGGAGCCGAACGCCGTCGTTATGACCGGATTGGCGGAGAAGGCGCTCGAGAAGCACGGGATTAAGCTTGTGAAAGCTTCCGTCACCAACACGTCCGAAGTGAAGCAGGCGGCCGAATCGCTCGTGGGACGCGTGGACGCCATTTACATTACCCTCGACAACACCGTTGTTGAAGCGGTTAATACGGTGATTCAGGTCGCTAACGAGCATGATATTCCTTTCTTCTCCAGCGACCGTGACACGGTAGAGAACGGAGCTTTTGCCACCGTCGGATTCAAGTATTACGATCACGGCTACCAAGTCGGCCAAATGGCGGTCGAGGTCTTGAAGAACGGCAAGAACGTCGGCGATATGAAAGTGACGATGCCGGATAAGCTGGATGTGATCATGAACCTGAAAGCGGCCTCCGAACAAGGCATTGAAGTAACCGACGCGATGAAGGACCAGGTTCAGGACAAGGAGAACAACATCATCGAATAGGTGCGGACGTTTTGCTGAATATTTAGGAGGTAATCACCATGATGAACTCATTACTCGGGGCCGTGGAATCAGGCTTGATTTATGCGCTGATGGCACTTGGCGTATACATTACTTTCCGGATTCTGGACTTTCCGGATTTGACCGTTGACGGGAGCTTTACGACCGGGGGCGCGATCGCCGCGGTTATGATCTCGGGGGGGAGCTCCCCCTGGATCGCTTCGATCTGCGCCATGTTGGGGGGATTTGTTGCCGGCGCCGTGACGGGCCTGCTGCATACCAAAGGCAAAATTAACGGTCTGTTGTCGGGGATCTTGATGATGATCGCCTTGCATTCCATCAATATGCGGATTATGAACAGTCCGAACGTCAGCTTGCTAGGGGAAAGTACGGTTTTCGAATCGATCAAGCCGCTCGTTCTCATGCCGATCATCGTCATCCTCGTCAAGGTGCTGCTCGACCTGTTTCTTCGCACGGAGCTGGGGCTTGCTCTCCGCGCGACGGGCGATAATCAGCGGATGATCCGCAGCTTCGGCACCCACACGGACAATACGATCATTTTGGGTCTCAGCCTTTCCAATGGCCTTGTCGCGTTGTCCGGCGCTTTTATCGCCCAGCAGTCCGGCTTTGCCGACATCTCTTCGGGGATCGGCATGATCGTCATCGGCTTGGCGTCGGTCATCATCGGCGAAGCGATTTTCGGCGCGAGAACCGTATTTTTCGCCACGCTTGCGGCGGTACTGGGCTCGATCGTATATCGCATCGTCGTGGCTTTGGCCTTGCGGATCGAATGGATGGAGCAAACCGACTTGAAGCTGATTACGGCCGTCATCGTCGTATTCGCTCTGGTGGTACCGACCGTCCGCCGCTCCTGGAAACAGAAAGGTCTGGCCCGCAAAAGAACGCTGGAGATTGTGTCCGGGGCCGAGCAGAAACAGATTGGAGGTGGTCTCTGATGCTGAAGCTATCGAGCGTATCCAAGCTGTTTCATCCCGGTTCGCCGGACGAGAAGATCGCCTTGGTCAATGTGAACTTGCATTTGCAGCCGGGTGATTTTGTGACCGTCATCGGAAGTAACGGGGCCGGCAAGTCGACGCTGATGAACATGATCTCCGGCGTCCTTAAACCGGATGCCGGGCAGATCCTGATAGGCGGCCGGGATATCGGCCATCTGCCGGAGTACAAGCGGAGCCGCTGGATCGGCCGCGTCTTCCAGGATCCGATGGCCGGGACGGCCCCGCACATGACCATCGAGGAGAATCTCGCGATGGCCTATTCCCGGGGGAAATCCCGCGGCCTGCGGATCGGCGTCTCGGCCAAGCGCCGCGGCATGTTCCGCGACGAACTCAGCCGCCTGGGCATCGGCCTGGAAGGGCGGCTGAAGGCGAAGGTCGGTACGTTGTCCGGCGGTGAGCGCCAGGCGCTAAGCCTGCTGATGGCGACGTTTACGAAGCCGGAAATTTTGCTCCTTGACGAGCATACGGCCGCGCTCGATCCGGCCCGGGCCGAACTGGTCACGCGCCTGACGCAGTCGATCGTCAGCGAACTGAAACTGACGACTTTGATGGTCACCCATAACATGGAGCAGGCGATCCGACTCGGCAACCGCCTGATTATGATGGACCGCGGCCGCATCATTCTCGACATCGACGAGAAAACGAAGCGCGACCTGACCATGGAACGGTTAATCGGGGAGTTTGAGCGGATCAGCGGTCACAAGCTGTCCGACGACCGGGTCGTCCTCGGCTCCTGACCACATAAAACAGCCTATTGTATGCGTGGCGTTTCCCTATCGCATACAATAGGCTTATTTTATTTCCTTATAATGAGGAATCCATAAGGAGATTAACGGACCCTCATATTCTCATCGCGGCGGATTCCGTCCTTAAGCAGCCAAATATGGAATGCGTATTCAAACAGCCCCAAGACCAGAGCGATCAAGAATATTTCACCCATGGAGAGCGTCCAGCCGGCATTGGCGGAGATCGCCCAAATGAACGCGAAGGCCAGGACAAAGTCGGAGAGGGTGGCGACGATATTGTTGGTTCGAGGCAGGATGAACAAATCGCCCAACAAATAAGCCAATGCGGACAGCGCAACGGCCGTCAGAAGCGAACCGATAAAAGAGGCATTGCTGAGAAGCATCATCATAGCGACGACGATGACCCCGTTCCCGAGCAGCTTTACCAAAATTTTATCCATGATTTCACCTCCTTTGAATTGAAACCTGATTTTACTGTTTATATAGAACCTAGGCTTCCCTGCTACATTACCTCATATGCGGGATGCATGAAACAGGAGGGAGATAAACAATATTAGTAAAGGCGCAACGGGTTTAAAAACGACAATACGAAATTATAAGGAGCGGAGATAAACATGGTACAGGATTGTATCATCGTAGGTGGAGGGATAGCCGGGCTGCAGGCGGCGATTCAGTTGGGACGGTATGACGTTCACCGAATTCTCGTGCTTGACGCTGAGCGGGGGAGGTCCGTGCTCTGCCGGAATTACCGGAACATTCTCGGATTTCCGGAAGGGATATCGGGCCCGGAGCTGCGAAAAAGAGGGCGGTTGCAGGCCGAATCCCTGGGAGTGCTCTTTCAGACAGCGGAAGTGGTCAAGGCGGAACGGGCGGAGGAGACGTTTAAGCTGACCGATCAGGCGGGGAACACCTATATTACGCGAACGCTGCTGCTCGCCACCGGAATCACCGATCGTATTCCCGGGATTGCCGGTATGGCCGACGTGCTGGGCTCCACGGTCTATATTTGTCCAGACTGCGACGGCCATGAGATTCAGGACCGGGACACGGTGTTGATGGGCGCCGGAGATGCGGGAGCGGACATGGCTCTAGTATTGGCGGAACGCGCCCGTTCCTTAGTGTACATTAACCATGAAGCCATCCGGGTCACGGAGGACCGAATGGCCAAGCTGCGGGCAGCCGGCATACGATACGAAACCGGGATCATTTCTGAAGTCGTGGCCAAGCAAGGCGACCGGATCGATGCGGTTATTTTGGAAGATGGGCGAACCTTTGCCGCCGAGCGGGGATTTATCGCGTTTGGAGGCAACCGGGTTCATTCGGATCTGGCGGGGCAGTTAGGCGTTGAACTTAGCGGAAACCGGCATGTGCTGACCGATCCGCGGAGCAAAAAAACAAATGTGGAGGGCGTGTTTGCTGCCGGAGATCTGGGAGTTCACGCGGAGCAGGTGACCGTCGCCATGGGCGAGGGATCGCTCGCGGCGATTTGGATACATAAAGCGCTCCGTCCGTGATATAATCAGAAATCGGAGGGGATGACCATGATATTGGAAGTAGCCGAGCTGAATGTCAAGCCGGGTTTAATCAATGAATTTGAGAGCAATTTCCGCCAAGCTTCCAAAATCATTTCGCAAATGCCCGGGTACATAGAGCATGAGCTCCACAAATGCGTGGAAACGGCGGATAAGTATCTGCTGCTCGTCAAGTGGCATTCGATTACCGATCACGAAGTAGGCTTCCGCAAATCGCCGCAATATGAGGAGTGGAAGGCTTTGCTGCATCATTTCTACGATCCTTTTCCAACGGTCGAGCATTATGTCCAGATCCGAATTTAAAGACTATATGATCGATGACGCGACGTTGGAGGATTTGAAGGAGATCGTGGAGATCTATAACGAAACGATTGCGGGCCGGATGGTTACCGCCGATTTGGAACCGATTACCGTGGAGAGCCGGCTTGGCTGGTTTAAGGAGCATTCGCCCGATTTTCGTCCACTGTGGGTGATGAGAGCGAACGGAAAGGTCATCGCGTGGCTTAGTTTTCAATCCTTCTACGGAAGGCCGGCTTATTTGGCAACGGCTGAAATCAGTATTTACATCTCGGGCGAATACCGTTCCCGGGGAATCGGCAGTATCTTGCTGAGGAGGGCATTGGCGTATTGTCCGCGAATTGCCGTCAAGACGGTTTTGGGATTTGTGTTTGCCCATAATGGACCTAGCCTGGCTCTTCTGGAGAAGCACGGCTTTGAGAAGTGGGCCTTTTTGCCCCGCGTAGCCAATATGGATGGGGTGGAACGAGATTTGGTCATTCTGGGGAGAAGAGTCGAACCAGGCGACGGAATGGGGAACGAAGGCGTTGAACGAGCTTATTGAACATTTCACCGGATGGCTGTTGGAAATTACCGGACTTACGGGCTTCGGTATTCTGTTGATTACGCTTCCCCTGGCCCTGATTCAAGGGATCGTGGGAGTTTTTCCTTTTGCTACTTTAGTTATGCTGCATATTTCCGTGCTGGGTGTCAAGGAAGGATTGCTGGCCAGTTGGGTTGCCGGATCTTTCGCCGGCATGGTGGTATATCTGCTCTGTAAATTTTTGTTTGCCGACCGGTTTCACCGCAGATGGTTGTCCAAACTGAACAAATACGAAAAATGGCAAAAAAGCCTGGACAGATACGGCGTATGGGCCGTTATTTTTCTTCGTACTATCCCGATCATGCCCAACAACCTGATCTCGTTCATGTCCGCCATTTCCAACATCAAAACGCGTTCGTACACCTGGTCGAATATCGTAGGCAATTTGTCGAGTATTTGGCTGTTCGGCATCCTCAGCGCTTCCATCGTTTTTCCCGGCATGGATTTGCGAATCCTGATACTTTCCTACCTTGTTTTCTTGATCGTCCTGCTGGCGTTGTTCTTTGTCCGGCAGCGGCTGCTGATTAAGAAAGACCGGGGAATGTCCGCGCAAGCGAAATAAAAGCTGCGTTTCCCTATCAGGGAGGCGCAGCTTTTTGGTGTAAGCTTATTTTTTGTGAAAAGATTAGCATTATTTGCTAAAATAAGTAGCAAGCTATACATACGTGTATAACATGCTGACAAGTGGGGGAGACATTTATGAATTCTGCGGAAACGCCGGCTAAGCCGGGGCAGCGAAAGCTGCTCTTCAGCGCCGGACTCAGCTGGATGTTCGATGCGATGGATGTCGGCATCATTTCATTTATTGCGGCCGCTCTGGCTACCGAGTGGAGCTTGACGCCGCAGCAAACCGGGTTATTCACCAGTATGAACTCCGTCGGGATGGCTGTAGGGGCCGCGATCGCCGGAATTATGGCCGATAAATACGGAAGGAGAGCGGTGCTGCTTTGGACGCTGCTGATCTTCTCCATCGCCAGCGGATTATCGGCCGCGGCCACCAGTTTTGCGGTGTTGCTGCTGCTTCGCTTTATTGCCGGTTTTGGGCTCGGCGGAGAGTTACCTGTGGCCTCCACGCTCGTTTCCGAATCCGTCCCGGTGAAAGACCGGGGGAGGGCGGTGGTCCTGCTGGAAAGTTTTTGGGCCGCCGGATGGATCGCCGCCGCTCTAATCGCCTATTTCGTCATCCCGAAATACGGCTGGCAGACCGCCTTTATCATCGGTGCCGTTCCAGCGCTCTATGCGCTCTATTTGCGCAAATCGATTCAAGACCCGCCGCGGTTTAAGGAGCAGGCCCGCGCCGGCGCCGCGGCAAGACTGTCCGTCCGGGAGCGCTTCGTATCGGTATGGGCAAGCCCGCACCGAAAATCCACGATCATGCTGTGGGTTCTCTGGTTTACGGTGGTATTTTCCTATTACGGCATGTTTCTGTGGCTGCCCAATGTGATGCTGCTTAAAGGCTTCAGTTTGGTAAAAAGCTTCGAGTACGTGCTGATTATGACGCTGGCCCAATTGCCGGGCTACTTTACGGCGGCTTACTTCATCGAGAAGTTTGGCCGTAAATTCGTCCTGGTCGTCTATTTGCTCCTGACCGCGGCCAGTGCCGCATGGTTCGGCAATTCGACCAGCGAGGGAATGCTGATCGCCGCCGGCATTTGCCTTTCCTTCTTCAACCTGGGAGCATGGGGCGGCATGTACGCTTATACCCCGGAGCTGTATCCGACCCGCGTGCGATCCACGGGAGTGGGCTTGGCCGCCTCCTTTGGCCGGATCGGCGGGATTATCGGGCCTTATCTGGTGGGCATGCTCGTCGCCCGGGAGGTCGCGATCGGGGCGATTTTCTGGATTTTCTTCGCCGCGATTCTCATTGGGGCCGCGGCGGTGTTGTGGCTGGGAACCGAAACCAAAGGCCGGGAATTAACCGACTGAAAAAAGCAATGCTAAAAAGTCTCCATCGCTCATATAAAAAGGAGCGTGGAGACTTTTTAGCATGCCGTGTCAGCTCCAGGAATCGGTGTCGAGACTCTCGCCCGGCTTCAGGGCATGCCCTTGAATTTGGAGCTTGCCGAGGCGGTTCACGAATTGTTCGCCGTCTTGGGCGATCAACCCGAACGTGTTGTAATGGACGGGAACGACGTGTTTAGGCTCCAGCCATTCGGCCGCAATGAGCGCTTCTTCCGGCCCCATGGTAAAGTAATCGCCGATCGGGAGAAACGCGAGATTGATCGAATGGCGCATCTTGATCAGCTTCATGTCGCTGAACAGAGCGGTATCTCCCGCGTGATAAATAATAAAGCCGTTCAGGTCAAGCACGATGCCCGCCGCAACGCCAAGGTAAACATTCGTTCCGTTTATCACTACGGAGGAACTATGCAGGGCGGGGGTGAATGTCAAGCGGCCGAAGGGAAACTGAAACGATCCGCCGAGATTCATCCCGACCGTGGTCAATCCCTTCGCTTTAAAGTAGTCCGCCAGCTCCACGATGCCCACGATCGTAGCCCCGGTGTGTTTGGCGATGGCCTCGGCATCCCCGAGATGGTCGAAGTGACCGTGAGTGAGCAGCACGTAATCCGCTTCGATCTCGTCAGCTTTCGCTGCGGCGGCAGGATTTCCGGTCAGGAAAGGATCAATAATCAACCGGTACTGGCCTGTGTCGATGTGTACGCAGGAATGTCCCAAATAGGTCAATTTCATCATGGATCGCTCCTTTACTCATTGGAATTACACTCTTTTCCATTATAAACGGAGCGATCCAAACTCTCAAAATCTAGGATTACCCCCCCGGTCAGTTTTCCGGCCAGGATACCGTAGCGATGTGCGGGCGGTCATAGGCGGAGGCCCAATAATATCCGCCGGCCACGATCCGCTGAGGCCAGAAACCGACCATGCCGGAGGCAGGCGGGAGTGCTTCGGAGGTCGCCGTGGCGTAGCCGTCGGCATCGGTCTGCAGATCCACGTATTTGCCGCCGTTATAAACAAAGCGGCCATGCACCTCTGCGGGGATGCCTTCGCCGGTTTCCAGATCGATCACCTGCAGGGTGACTTTCGCCCGGGTACCGTCAAACGTAACGTTCATGTCGCCGACGATCATCGGGCGCAGATAGGTGGAGGTGGTGACGGATGCCACCTCGGCGGAAGCCGGGCCGATATTTCCGCTGATGTCCACCGCCGCCACTCTGTAGTAATAAACGGTATCCGGAAGCAGCCCGGAATCCCGGTAAGACAAATCGCGGGATCTGCCCCCGATAAGAGAGTCGTCCGGTACGAATCCGGGCTCCGTGCTGCGATAAATGATATATTCTTCGATATCGGAATCGTCGGTGGCGCGGCCGTAATTCAAATCGATGGAGCTATGATTGACCGTCGAAGCCGTAGGGTCTCCGTTCAAGGGAGAAGGCGGCGAAACGTCGGGCGGATCCATCGTCCACTTGAAGCCGCCGGGCCCCCATTCGGAGGGAAGCCAGCGAATGGAATCGTAATGGTGCATGGCGATACCGCCAAACGCCGGATGCTCCGCAAATGCGGCGTACACCTTATCCAGCTCCGCTTCCATATAGGTTCTGCCTTCCTCGCGGAACGTGATCGTTTCGGGATCTCCGCTGTTGGCGATATCGAGCGTTTCCACGCCGACGACGACCGAACCGGGTTTCCCGATAGAAGCCGCGTAATCCAGTTCGCCTTGCGCCTGAACGATAATGCCCGCGCTGCCATCCGCGGTGTCCCGGTAATCCATGATCGAGATGTAATCGCTCATATCCTGAACATGCTCGGAGAGCCATTTGGTTTCACCGTTCCAGGTGATATCCTGGGCGACATCGCTGCTGTCGAACCAGCGGGGAATAGCGGGACCGAAGGGAAGGTGAATCCCGGCCGTATCCCTGCGTTCAATCATTTTTTGCAGAATGTCCAGGTATTGAAGCTGTACTTCCGGTTTTTGCGCACGGAATTCGGGCAGAATATAAGGCTCGATATCGACATTGACCCCGTCAAACCGCTCTTCGGGTGCGGAGGACAGATTGTAGTTGATCACCTTCTCCATCTCGCGGATGGCATAGCCGTGAAAGGGAGCGAGCGCGCCATAGTAGGGAGGAACGGTCCCCCCGGCGATACAGGCATGCACCTGATAACCGTTGTCGTGGGCCCATTTCACAAATTCCCGGACCCGTTCCGGCTCATCTTCAAGAATATCCACGCCTTCATACGGGAACACTCCGATGTAAAACGTGGTGATCGGATCGGACCCGAAGGTGTCCGTATCGTCCGCAAGCGCTTTCAATGCATGTTTCGAACCGGGATTCAAAAAGAGATTATACGCGGCTTTTTCCCAAATCCAGATCGCCCGGTCTTGAGGTTGGAGCGTATTAGGCTCCACATTCTTCAGTCCCGTGTAAACATACGAGGTCGTGCTGCGGCCTTCGTTTCCGTATTCATCGATCGCTCTGGCTTCGATGCTGAAGGTTTCGTTCTTGGATTTCTTGGTGTTCCAAATGTACTCGTACTGCCCTTTTCGGGGCAGAGCCGTTGCCCAGGGACCGCCGTTGATCCGGACCTCGACACGATCGATGTCGTTTTTGGCGTCTACCCGGACTTTGACGGGAAGCTTCGTGGATCTTTTGATTTTTGACCCGTCTTCGGGACTGACAATTTGCACCTGCGGGATGCTAACCTGCGGATTATCCACGTAGACGGCAGTGGTGGCACTGGATACGCCGTAACGGGTGGAGGTCTGGGTGCCTTTGGCCACAAGGGAGATCGTTCCATCGAACCTGGAGGTGTCGAGATCGGCAAACCACGTGCCGCTTTCCGAGCCATAGGTGGCTTCCATGACGGTGGGGATTTGCCGGAGCCCGTTCACGACCAGCTTGATATCATAGGTTTCGGAATACTGCCCGCTAATCCTGACTATACCCGGGGGAAGCTGTTCACCCTCCGCAGGGGAATCTAGAGTCAGTCTGGATTCGGCAAAAGCGCTTGGAGCCGGTATTGCGATCAGAGGGACGAGACAGAGGAAGATACAAGCAAACAACCACCTGAACCGAAAGATGCCGGAGAAACGGTGAAGCACAACCTGTTCACGTCTTGGCATAGGGAACCCTCTCTTTCCGGAGCGGCAGCATCGGTCGTTTCCGTTTAGGGGATATGAAAGATAGTGGATACGCTCCAACATCTAATTTTGTAATATTGTGATGCACTTTTTTTGCAGTTGCAATAACCTTAAATTGTCCTTTTTTTGTCAAACATTGATAAAAATATAAAACCCCGTTCCAGCCGGAAGATCAGGACTGAAGATCGGGGTTTTGTTAACCTATTGCTTATTGCGCTACTTTTTGAAGGGCGAGGTCCATCCAACCGACGAGGTCATGGACGGCGATCCCGCCGAAGGAGGAATGTGAGCCGCCCATTTGTTCCAGCAGGACGAGCTGTTCGTTCAATACATCAATGCCTTCTTCGTAAAAAGTAATGGAATTCCCTTCTTTTGAAGGTTTGGTTTCGACACCGGTGTAGATTTTCTTGTTCATGCCTTCACCTTCGGCAAACTCCGTTTTGGCCGTATCGTAGATCGCTTTGGCGCTGTCCCGGTAGGACATGAGAGTGACGCTATCGAATTTGGAGATCATCCAGGAACTTAACGATTGCTCGCTGTCCGGCACTTTGTAATTATCCAGCCAGAAAGGAAGCGCGGCCGAAAGCGGAAGACCTATGTCCGAAGCCTGGGCGACCAGTTGATTGATATTATTCTGCCACTGGTTCACCAGGGCGGCGTAATCCGTTTTCCAGATCGGCAGCAGATAAGGTTCGATGTCTACTTGGATTCCTGCCAGCTTTTCTTCCGGGGCTGCACTTCGTTGATAATCGCGAATCCATGTCATAAACGCGTCCAATTTCGGACGGCTTGTTTCGAGCGCCCAATCCGGGGCGCCGTTCAAGGCATGAATCTCAATGCCCATTTCCGTGGCCTGGCGAATAAAAGAACGGTAGGAGGCAAGATCCACTTTCGTACTGATTTGCAGATACAGGATTCCGACGCCTTGGGACTTTGCAAAGTCAAGCAATTCGGACGAGTCAGTCTGGATAAGAGCGGTGTGCCACAACCAGGTCGTTCTCGCTTTGGAGACGCTCCCGGATTCAGCGTGAACGAACGGGCCGACCAGAAGCGAGCAAAGCAGAAGAGCAGCAAGCAGCACGGCAAATTTGCGGGGGGTAGCGATAGTTTTCACGGAAGATGTACACTCCTTTATTGATCTTCGAGTTGTGGAATTGCGACTAGGAGTAGCGGACGACACAAAAAGGGAACAGATGGAACTCCAGGCCTTACCTCCCGCAAAAGAAAGTCCTCCAGTCTTTAGGTCGAATATCCCTGAATGTCGAGGGAATTATGACTTAAGAAAGGGTTATGCTCATATTTTCGTCAGGATTGTCGAATTTTGACATAGGTCAAAAGGATTATTTTTGCTAAAAAAATAGAAATATTAACAGGGGTATCCAGTTTTCGACGGGTTCACCGGGAACTATAGGCCGGTGGTCCGGTTTATGCGATATAATGAAAAGAAGCTTCAAAGGCCTACAGGTCGGTTATCATAGAAATAAAGGATTTTAAAAGGAGCGGGGCGAAATGAAAATTATCATCACCCAAAGCGAAGCGGTGGAAAGAGGGATCTGGAAACAGGTGATGGAAGCGTTCGGCATCTCTTCCGAAGACGAGATTTGGGAGACGGAACAATTCATTCTGACGGAGGATCAGGCCAGGGAGATGGGGCTGATTCGGTAACACAACGACACTCCCGCATGAAAATAAGGAGTACGCTGGGAAAACATAAGGAGGAGCTAATGCATGAAGGTGGAAATTTGGTCGGACTATGCTTGTCCGTTTTGCTATTTGGGGAAAAGACGATTTGAAAAAGCGCTTGATCTCTTCAAACATAAAGACGAAGTCGAAGTGATCTTCCGCAGTTTTGAGCTTGATCCCTCCATGTCCAAGGAGGTTCAATCGAGCATGCAGGAACTGTTGGCGGCCAAATACGGAATGTCGCTGGAGGAGGCCAAAGCCGCCAATGACCGGGTAGCGGAACAGGCGGAGCAAGAAGGGTTGGTATACAGATTTGCCACGATGATCCCTACCAATACCTTCGATGCGCACCGTTTAACGCAGTATGCCAAAAAGCAAGGGAAGATGGCGGAGATTTCCGAGCGGTTGTTTAAAGCGTATTTTACGGACTCCTTGCATATCGGAGATACCGAAACGTTAATTTTCCTGGCGCAAGGGGCAGGTCTAAACGGGGAAGAGGTGAGCGACCTGCTTAAATCGGACGATTACGGCGAACAGGTGCGTGCGGATGAGAGGCTAGCCGGGGAGTTGGGGATCCGTGCGGTGCCTTGCTTCGTGCTGGACGGAAAATATGCCGTGACGGGAGCCCAGCCCACAGAGGTGTTCCTGAATACGCTGGAACAGGTTTGGGCCGATCGCGAACCCGTGTAAATGGAGTTTCTTTCAGAGGAGTTTACGAAAGAGGGGAACAAAAAACGCTGGTCCCAGGGACCAGCGTATATTATCATTCATAAAAAATAATCTTGTAAAATAACATTAAATGTGTTAGAATGACGGATAGTCAAATAAAAGGCAAATCAATTCAACATTGCTTATATAATAGCATAATAGCACTAATTTGTCAAATAGGGTATGCCGTCGTTAGAAAAAAAATTGTTACTGTTTTCCATTACTAGGGTGGGGGTCTGAGCCATGACAGAGGATTTGACAAAAGGCAGTGAACTTGATTTTACAGATGACCTGAGTCTGCCGCCGGGCGTCAAAATTGATGATCCGGTTCGCATGTATCTTAAAGAAATCGGGCGCGTCCCCCTTTTGTCCGCGGATGAAGAAATTCAGCTTGCCCAGCGTATCGAGCAGGGGGACGAAGATGCCAAACGCCGTCTCGCCGAGGCGAATCTCCGGCTCGTTGTCAGCATCGCCCGGCGCTATGTTGGCCGAGGTATGGTATTCCTGGATCTGATCCAAGAGGGGAATATGGGCTTGATTAAAGCGGTGGAGAAGTTCGACTATTCCAAAGGCTTTAAATTCAGCACCTATGCCACCTGGTGGATTCGTCAGGCGATCACGCGGGCGATTGCGGACCAGGCAAGAACGATCCGGATCCCGGTTCATATGGTGGAAACGATCAATAAACTGATCCGGGTATCTCGGCAATTGCTGCAGGAGATCGGCCGCGAACCGACTCCGGAGGAAATCGCCAAGGAGATGGATCTTACGCCCGAGAAAGTGCGCGAAATTATGAAAATCGCGCAAGAGCCGGTATCGTTGGAAACGCCGATCGGCGAGGAGAACGATTCCAATTTGGGCGACTTTATCGAGGATCACGATGCTCCGGCTCCCGCTGAAGCCGCGGCTTACGAGCTGCTGAAGGAACAGCTGGAAGAAGTGCTGGACACGTTGACCGAGCGGGAAGAGAACGTGCTTCGCTTGCGTTTTGGCATGGACGACGGACGGACTCGTACGCTCGAAGAAGTGGGTAAAGAGTTTGGAGTTACCCGCGAACGGATCCGTCAGATTGAAGCCAAAGCGCTGCGGAAGCTGAGACATCCGAGCCGCAGCAAACGACTGAAGGATTTTATGGAATAAACCGCAGCTTGAAACAAAAAAGCTCCCTCCAGGACCCCGTCCTGGAGAGAGCTTTTTTTATTTTGTCTTTTTTCCAACGGTTCGGCATTTTCGGGGACGCAGAGATTTGATGATTTTCCCCGATAAGGGTTGTACGCACATAAACTTTTGCTTGCTTCCGCGTCCCGGGGAGTTAAGCTGGCATTTTCGGGCCGATGCGACGCGGGTCCCAAATACCCGCATGAACCAATCCACCGGGTAAGCGATCGACAACCGCCCTTCATCCGATCCGGCAAAATTGACCGCAGCGGCCAGGTTTCCGCACCGCGTCAGCCAGACGGACCCCGAATCCCCGCTTAAGGAAACAGGGCGTTTTCCGCGGATCACGCTTTGGTTTTTGAAAGTGATTGTCCCTAGCCCTCCGTAATCCCCGTAGTCAACCTGGATATCCGTATGGATCGACTCCACCGTCCCCGTCACGACACCGGTCGTACGGCCGACTTTTTTCAATTTGTCGCCGATTTTGTAGGTCCGCACATAGCCGGGAACGCGTCCGAACACGGCGTATTCCGGACGAAGCAGGCTGCGGCGAAACGGCTTGGAAGTAGCGGCGTCAAGGAAGTTGGGTTTCGTCTTCCGCAGCCGGACAAACCGGTCCATCACGCCGATTTGATCGCGTGGTAGCGTCCCGCCGTCGGCGCCGCCGGGCTGAAGCGTAAGGGAGCGGCGGTCCGTGTTCTCGTTTACGAGCACATGGTTGTTGCTGAGGATATATCGGCTCTTCGGACAGCCTTTGTCGCTAATGATGAGTCCCGCCGTTCCGGAAACATTCGGGGTTCCGACACTGTAACCGGCAATCACCGGGCGAATGCGCCGTCTAAATTTTAATCCGTCTAAGCCGTGTTTACGAAACTTGCCTGTTCGTACGATACGAACCGGGACTGCCGATTTTAATTTGGCCGGCAAAACCACCGCGCGAGTGGATTTGGCTTTTCCACGTTTTCGCCCGGCGGCGGCAGAGGTGGCGGCATCCGCATAAACGATGACCGCCGCCCCTTTCCGGGGCTTGGCCGGATCTTTGAAACCGACGCCGATCCCGTGAACGCCGAGCTGTTTAAGCATCTGTGCGGCGTAGCGCTGCTTGAGCAAGTAGGCCTTACGATAGCTGGACAATGGCATCACCTTTTCTTTGGAGTTGCTTTATTCTATGCGCGGAGGGCGAATAGGGGATGATGGAACCAAGTTTATTGACGGGCCTGATTGCATGGGATAAACTATTCTGGTTTACTGCGCTGAAATGTATTTATTTTGGAGGAAAAAAGGGGCGTTTACATATGAAACTAAACAAAGGGCGCGCCTGGAGAGGAAAATCGGCGGATCCGCTTTCGTATGCGGCTTATCCGGGCTCGTTTCTAAAATGGCTGCTGCTGGGGAGCGCGGTCGGCGTTATGGCGGGAAGCGCATCGGCGGTTTTTTTGCTAAGTCTCGATTTTGTTACGGGGCAACGGGTAAGACATGAGTGGCTGCTCTATCTGCTTCCGGCCGGGGGCGCGATGATCAGCTATTTGTATATGAAATTCGGTAACAATAGCGGCAAAGGTAATAATTTAATTCTTGAACGCATTCAAGACGGAACCGAACGGATCCCGCTTCGCATGGCCCCATTGGTGCTGCTGGGTACGCTTGGAACCCACCTGTTCGGCGGATCGGCGGGAAGGGAAGGAACCGCGGTACAGATGGGCGGGAGTCTGGCCGAGTGGTTTGGAAACATGATAAAGATTAATGAACCGGAACGAAAAATTCTCTTGATGTGCGGCATAAGCGGCGGTTTCGGCTCGGTGTTCGGCACTCCGCTGGCCGGAACCGTATTTGGGCTGGAGGTGGCCGCGTTCGGGCTGATCAGTCATCGCGCATTAGTTCCTTGTTTTGCCGCCAGTTTTGTAGGTGACCTGATTGCTACTGAGATCTGGGGAGTACATCATTTGCATTACGGGATGGGCCCCGTCCCGGCTTTGTCGGCTGCGGTATTGCTGAAGGTGGTGTTGGCCTCGATCCTGTTCGGGCTCGCCGCCTTAAGCTTTAGCGGGCTTACGCATGCTTTGAAGCGCCAGTTCACCAGGTTGTTGCCGAATCCGGTGCTGAAAAGCGCGGTGGGCGGTATTCTGATTATCGCGTTCGTTTACGTACTGGGAACCCGCGATTATTTGGGGCTGGGGACTTCCCTGATCGCGGATTCTTTTCAAAGTGAGGGTGGTGTTATATCGCCGCTCGCATTCCTTTGGAAACTTCTGTTTACCGCGTTGACTCTGGGCACCGGATTTCAGGGAGGGGAAGTGACCCCGCTGTTCGCTATCGGATCGACTCTGGGGCATTCCTTGGCGGGATGGCTGCATTTATATGCTCCTTTTCTCGCCGCGTTGGGATTTGTCGCGGTTTTTAGCGGGGCCGCAAATACGCCGTTGGCTTGTTTTATTATGGGGATCGAGCTGTTCGGTTCCGAAGGGGCGCTCTATCTTTTTATCGCCTGTATGGTCAGTTACGTCTTCTCGGGACACAGCGGGATTTACAGTTCCCAGCAAATCGGCTCCTCCAAAAGCGGCCGATGGCCGATGGCCGAAGGCATGACCCTGGCGGCGTGGAAGAATCGCAAAAATAAATAACGCCATAAAGAAGAAGGATCCGGTCGAGCCGGATCCTCTTTGCATTGCTGCATATTAGGGGGCATCCATTAAGTGATAATGGTGATCGACGGAGCCGAAATGGTCGGCTGCGTCGTAATCGCCGAGGTTACGCCGGCAAAGCTGGAGATTTCCAGTTGAACCGGGACTCCGGGAGTCAGGTCCGTCGTGGCCAATACCAGGCTTGCCGTAGTCAATGTCGAAAGGGAAGCTTGCTGAAGGACGCCGTTGATATACACGTTGAAGTAATCGCTGGCCGTCAACGCGGGGAGTGTCGTAACGGCCCCGTCCGCATCGTCGACAAAGCTGGCGGCGGGAATCGTCGTCTCCGTGGCTCCGATCATACCCGCCGTGATCGTGGCAAAAAACCGGCTGGTTTCGGGAGTTACCGTAGTGGTGACGGCTCCCCCGGTGGCAACCGGTGCCGTAGCTACGGCTGTAAATACGGGCTTGATTACAGGCATGCTGTTCACCTCCTTGTCGGAAGGGGATATCGAAACGATTTTCGACTCCATTTATTAAATGTTTCTTTCTCGGCGGTGAGACGGCGGTTTTCCCTTGCCAGTAGTCTCTTTTTCATAACAGAAGGTCACTCGCCTATCCCGCGGTTGGGTGAACGGCATATGATAAGGAGCAGAGGAATCAAACGGAGGTGGCAGCTTGATGGGAAAAACCGCAAGACGGAAAAGGATAAGACTTCTCAAGCGATGCCGGCGCCGCCGCCCGACACGGCCCCTGAAAAAAAGGAGAACTTGTCGAGTCAGGCGCTCCCGAAAACATTTGACGAATCCGGAAGGATCGCCGAATGGCGGAGGAGGACAGGGCTCGTCTGGGTACAGCTCTCCCCCCGGCACTCCGGGGAGCCCCGGGGCCGACGGGCCGCGGGGGAGCGAGGGAGCGATAGGGGCTGCGGGCCCGGATGGAAAGCAGGGTCCACCGGGGGAGAAGGGCCATGCGGGAGCGCCGGGTCAGCCGGGACCGCATGGCCTTCCAGGGCACGCGGGACCGGTAGGACCGGCGGGGATGGAAGGCAGGCAGGGTCCGCCGGGAAACGCGGGCCATGCGGGAGCGCCGGGTCAGCCGGGACCGCAAGGAGTTCCAGGGCACCCGGGATCGGTAGGACCGGCGGGGATGGAAGGCAGGCAAGGGCCTCCAGGGAACGCGGGTCCCGCGGGAGCGCCGGGTCAGCCGGGACCGCAAGGGCCTCCAGGGCCCTCGGGGCCGGTAGGACCGGCGGGGATGGAAGGCAGGCAAGGGCCGCCAGGGAACGCGGGCACCGCGGGGGAGCCGGGTCAGGCCGGACCGCAAGGACCGCCGGGAGCTGCAGGACCGATGGGACCGACGGGTCCGATGGGTCCGGTAGGTCCCCAAGGCACACCTGGCCCGGCAGGCCCTGAAGGGCCGGAAGGACCAACCGGTCCGCCGGGTCCACCGGGAGGCGACTTCACGGTTGTACCTGCCGTCTATCGATATTTTTATTTGCCGGAGGAGAATCTCCATTCCCAAATCACGATTCAGGCCAATCAATTTACGGATGATGAAGGGAAGACCGCAGCGGCTTTCGCCGGGTTATCCGAGAGCAGTTACACCAATTTATTCATCAATGGCGTTTTGCAGGAAAAACGTCTGTATTCCATCTCCTCCACGGCTTTGACGCTGGACCTTGGTTCGGATATCATACTCGCGGGGACTCCTGTTATTATAGAGAACGTGGAAATGAAAGTACTTATTAAGTCGGGGTAAATAGGCAATTTCCGGGGGCCGGGAATTTCCCGGTCCTGAAGACACCAAGGAGAAGGAGATTAGAGGCAGGCATGAGCATTCAGGGCATCAATCATTTTTGTTTTTCCGTTTCCGACTTGGAGAGGTCCATCACATTTTACCGCCAGGTTTTCGAGGCTAAGCTGCTTGCGAAAGGAAGGTCGTTGGCATATTTTGACCTCAACGGCCATTGGTTGGCGCTTAATCGGGAGGAGGTTGAGCGGAACGAAGCTCCCCGCACATACACCCATATCGCTTTTTCCGTTAAAGACGAAGATTGGGCGCATGTTCTGGAACGGCTTCGGACAGCGGGGGCGGAAATCCTGCCAGGTCGAACGCGGGACGAGCGGGACGGCAAATCGGTTTATTTTTTGGATCCGGACGGGCATATGTTCGAGTTCCATACGGGGACGCTCGCCGACAGGCTGGCCTACTACAAGGCGGACAAGCCGCATATCGAGTTTTTCGATTAGTTTACGATAAATTTTTCGGGTTGGGCCAAACGGAAAAATACGCTACACTGATAAGGATAGTAATCAAGCCACCATTATGAAGAGAAGCAGGTTATAGCCATCATGAAAAAGTTCAAGAAGTTCTACATCGAGACGACCAGCATTTGCAATTTGGCGTGCAGCTTCTGTCCGCCGACTCAGCGGCAAGCTCAATTTATCAAGCTTGAGGATTTCCGTAAAATTTTGGACGAGATTAAGCCCCATACCGACTATATTTATTTTCACGTGAAAGGGGAGCCGCTGCTGCATCCCAAAATCGATCAACTGCTGGATGTCAGCCATGAAAAAGGATTTAAAGTCAATATTACGACAAACGGAACGCTGCTGCATAAAGCCGCACATAAGCTGCTGGGCAAGCCCGCCTTGAGGCAGATCAACTTTTCGCTGCACAGCTTTGACGGACATGAAGGCTCCACGGACCGGGAAGAGTATATCACGAGCGTGTTGTCCTTTGTTCGCGAGGCCACGGCCATATCGGATCTGATCGTCTCTTTCCGGTTATGGAATCTGACGCAGGATAATGAGACGAATCTGCAGAGAAGCCGCAACCGCGCCACATTGGAGCTGATTGAACGGGAGTTTGGGCTGGATTTTCGCATTGAAGAAAAGGTCATCCCCGGCAGCGGCATCAAGCTGGCCGAACGCGTCTATTTGAACCAGGACCACGAATTTGACTGGCCAAGTCTAACCGCCCCGGAAGACGACGGCCGGGGGTTTTGCCATGCGCTGCGCAATCAGGCGGGGATTCTGGTGGACGGAACGGTCATTCCCTGCTGCCTGGATGGAGAAGGCGTGATCAATTTGGGGAATGTGCACAACATCCCATTCTCCGAAATTATCGAGGGCGAGCGGGCCACCCGGTTGTATGAAGGGTTTTCCCAGCGGATCGCCGTGGAGGAGTTATGCCGGAAGTGCGGATACCGTAAACGTTTTGGAGGGGCAGAGTGAAAGGGATTACTACCTTCGGCTGTGGCACCCGTATTTTGCTTTTAGTGCCAATCTGTATTTCCTTTGAAAGCTGGGCAGGGGAATCGTGATAAAAGCTTTTTAAACCGCGATTTTGTCGAATTCGGCTTAGCGCCGGGAAATAGCGGCTTTTTAGGGCCTTATTTTAGGGGAAAACGGGCCGAAAACCGATTTTTGGACTCGCATCAGAGAAATAAGGCCTTTTTTAGCCGCTATTTTTCCCGAAAAAGCGAATTTGGGTGAAATAGCAGCCCAAAAGGCCGCTATATAACGGGCGGCAAGTGAGATTGCGGGATGGGCAACACCATGTCAGGTTTAAAACAACGCCAGTGCTTTTTGACCGCTATTTTCTCAGTGGAGGCGAATCCGACCGGAATAACGGCCCAAAATGCCGCTAAGTCAGCAACAGCGGGAGCTGGGGAAATTGTGGTGGGGGCTTGAAGAATTGAGTCCGCTAAGCCGAGGCGAAAAATCTTAAAAAAACTCCTACTACAATGGGTGCTGGCAATAGGTGGAATACCTCCGGATAATCAACGAGGCGGTGTATCGTTATAATCCTCAAAGGGATATGAAATCAGATCTTATATGTAAAAAAGAAATGGCGACCATTTGGTCGCCATTTTGAACTAGTGCCCCATCAGATAACCTTGTTAACATAGAATTCCTGCAAATATGCATGCTTTTTCTTGTGCGAGAACAAAAAATGGAAAATTCCTGCGATTCTGCAGGAATTTTCGGCGAAACCGGCTCGTTTCTCTAAAATCGCAGGAAATGCCTGCAGATTTGCATCTTTTTTCGCAATCCCTCGTGAATCAGCCTAAAATACCTGCAGATTTGCATCTTTTTTTGGAGTTGGAGATGTTGGAAAGTTCGCCATGCACCTTGATCGGCGTGAGCCAATACGACTTGGATGTCTATGGGCGTGAAATTGCGTTTTTATCGAGCACCTCACTCCAAAGCATAGTTGTATTAGCGACATATTCTCATTTTCTCCACTACGATGTCTGATGAGGTATTAGAGCGAATCTCGTTATCTAACCAACATCCAAGGGGAATTTTTAATTTACTTTAACAAGGCGAGGTCCACTTCGGGCACCAAACCTTCGCGCGCGGCACGCGCCAACAGCGCGGTTACCGCAGCGTAGCCGTCCTCTCCCAGGTTTGCCGTGTATTCGTTAACGTATAAGTCGATGTGCGCGCGGGTTACGTCCGGCGACATCTCCTGGGCGTGCTCCAAAACGTAAACCGCGGAGGCTTCCGGATGCGCCCAGGCGTATTCGACCGAAGCGCGAATCCAGGCGGAAAGGGAAGCGAGATCCAAATCCCGCCGCGCGATAATCGCACCGAGCGGGATCGGAAGTCCCGTATCGGCTTCCCACCAGCTGCCGAGATCGGCCAGCATTTGGAGGCCATACGACGGATAGGTGAACCGCGCTTCGTGGATGACAAGACCGGCGTCGATGGAGCCGTTTTGCACGGCCGGCATGATTTCGTCGAACGGAAGGACGACGATTTCTCCAATCCCGCCGGGCACATGGCGCGCGGCCCACAGCCGGAACAGCAGGTAAGCGGTGGAACGCTCGCTCGGCACCGCGACGCGTTTACCGGCGAGGCTCTCGGCTCCTTGACCCTTCTCCCGGGTCAGGACCAGCGGGCCGCAGCCGCGGCCGAGCGCGCCTCCGCAGGGGAGAAGAGCGTATTTGTCCAACACCCAGGGGAGAGCGGCATAAGATATTTTAAGAATTTCGGGTCCCTGGCCTTCGGCCGCCAGACCGTTGGTAATGTCGATATCCGCATAGGTGACGTCGAACTCCGGGGCACCCGGAATCAGCCCATGCACCAGGGCATGAAAAACAAACGTGTCGTTCGGACACGGAGAAAACGCGATATTCATGATTGCAGCACCTCCGGTAAGTATGAGCAGGCCAGTTCCAACGCCTGCAGGGCGTCGCCGATCTTCCACAGCTCGCGCTGACGGGGGCCGACGGCGTTGGAAATCGCGCGGATTTCCAGCACGGGGAGGCCCAAACGCCGGGCCGCTACGGCCACGCCGAAGCCTTCCATCGCTTCGGCCGCAGCGCCGGGCACCCGCGCGGCCAGCAGTTCGGCGGTGGCGGCCGTGCCGGTAACCGTCGACAGCGTCAGCACGGGCCCGCTGCACACGGGCAGGCCGGCGGACTCTAGCGCCGCCGTCCAGCGCGCAGCCAGCCCTTCGGTGACCGGCACGCGTGCCGAGCCGAAGCCGAGCTCGTCCACGGCGGCGAAGCCGTCCGCCGTCTCCGCGCCCAGGTCGGCGGCGACGATGTCGCTCGCGACGACGAGCGAGCCGACGGGCGCGCGGCCGGGGAAGCCGCCGCCGATGCCGGCGCAGACGACGAGCTCATAGCCGCCGTCCGCGGCTAGCTCGGCGGCCGTCGCTGCGGCCGCCAGCGCGGAGCCGACGCCGGCGAGCCGCACGTCGAAAGCGGGCCCCCCGTCACGGGCGGGGGCCGAAGCTGCGCCGCCGCGGCTCAGCCCGCGCAGCACCGCGTTCCGCTCCGCTTCGACCGCGGTCATGATCAGCACGCGCCGCGGAGCACCCCCCTGCGGGGCCGCCGTTTCCTGCGTAGTGGAATCCTTCATCAGCTTTCTTCACTCCTTAGCATTGTCTTTGTTCCTTGCTACTCCTTGCTATGATTCCACTGCCAAACGGCCTAGGCCCGGCCATACGGCGCAGGCCGGTCGATCTCGGCCCCAAGCTCCTTGGCGGCGTTCCAGGCCCAGTAGGGGTTTCTCAACAGCTCGCGGCCGAGAAACACCAGGTCGGCCCGTCCGTTGCCGAGGATTTCTTCGGCTTGTGCGGCGGTCGTGATCAAGCCGACGGCACCGGTGGCTATGCCGGCCTGTTTGCGGATTTGATCGGCCAAATCGACCTGGTAACCCGGGAAAACCTCGATTTTGGCGGGAACGACCCCGCCGGAGCTGCAGTCGATCAGATCTACGCCCTGGGCTTTCATTTTACGGGAGTACTCGATATACTGCTCCAGCGAGTTTCCGCGATCGTCGTACTCCTTGGCGGAAAGACGGACGAAGATCGGTCCGTCCCAAACCGTTTGGACCGCGTCGATGATCTCGCCGAGCAGCCGGTACCGGTTCTCCGGCGTCCCGCCGTACTCGTCCTCGCGTTGGTTCACCAGCGGGGACAAAAACTGGTTGATCAAGTAGCCGTGCGCAGCATGCAGTTCGATAATATCGAAACCGGCTTCCTTGGCGCGGCGGGCGCCCTCCCGAAACCCGGCGATCACTTCGCGGATCTGTTCCCGGCTTGCCGGGGCGGGCATCTTCATTTCCGGAAACGGAACCGCCGACGGGGCGATAATCGGCTCTTCCAGCTTGGCTTTACGGCCGGCATGAGCCAATTGAATCGCCGCTTTGGCTCCATGCTGGTGGATCAAATCCACCACATTTTTCAGCCCGGGAATATGGTCGTCGGTCCAAATGCCGAGGTCGCGATAGGAGATACGGCCCTCCGGCAGGACCGCCGTGGCTTCCACAACAATTAGTCCCACCCCGCCGACAGCGCGGGTGGCGTAGTGGATCCGGTGCCAGTCGGCCACCTTCCCGTCATGATTCGGGGAAGAGTACATGCACATCGGCGACATGACGATCCGATTTTTTAGGGTAACGTTCCTCAGCGTGTACGGAGCAAACAGTTTGGCCATGTTGATTCCACTCCCTTTTTCACGAAATATATATTCAAAACGTGATTTTCTTCTCCTTGTATATGTTAGATCAAACCAAATACTTGTACAAGTCGAAGGGACAGCTAGCGCTGGGACCTTGACCTATGGCGCCCGGTCGTGTATTATATATTTCACTTTGTTCCCTAGGGTTCCGCGGCGACGCTTGCGCCGGTCCGGTCCGAGAGGGAGCGTGCGGCGAATACGCCGCGGACACGGAGGGATAAAAGCCCGGGAGGATATCGAAGGAGATATCTTCCCGGGTTTTTCGCTGCATGTGAATGAGAACAATTTTTAAAGGCAAAGAGGAGGGGGAGCTTGTGAATCGTTACTGGAATTTGATCTGGATCGCGGGTGCTTTGGAAATCGGATGGGTGATCGGGCTGAAGCATTCCTATAACGTCTGGACTTGGGGAGGAACGATCCTCGCTTTGGCGCTGAGTACCTATCTGTTAATCCGGTCGACCGCCAAGCTGCCGGTGGGGACGGCGTATGCGGTATTCACGGGGATTGGCACGGCGGGGACGGTGTTGGCCGAGATGGTCATTTTCGGCGAGCCGTTCCGTATTCTGAAAATTTTACTGATTTTGCTGCTTGTATCCGGAGTAATCGGATTAAAAGTCGTTACAGCCGACGGCGGCCCGGAATCGGGGCCTGAGGCTGAGCCGGGAGGGGGAAGATAAGATGGCTTGGTTATTATTGGTTTTGGCCGGCATGGGCGAGGTCATCGGCGTAGCCGGAATCAGCCGGTTAAATCGTTCCCGCGATCCGCTGTCCTTTGTTCTGCTGATCGGCGGCTTTGTCCTTAGTTTAACGTTTCTGTCGATCGCGATGCAGTCCATTTCGATGGGAACGGCCTATGCGGTTTGGACCGGCATGGGAACGGTGGGGAGCACGCTGGTCGGGATGTTTTTGTACGGGGAATCCAAGGACGCGAGGAGACTCCTGTTCATCGCCATGGTTTTGTCGGCGGCGGTAGGTTTGAAGTTAATCGCCTGAATTACCGAGTCATGTGGGAAGCATAACCACCCGTCAAACGTGGTTTGCTCTTAGGCTATAAGCCTTTATTACCGGTTCGAGTTTAAAGGCGCTAGCATTCACTTCGTTCAAGCTACTATGCCATTGCCGCTTTTGCCTACCCCGTCAGACAACCTTGATAATATACAATTCCGCATATGTGCATGTTTTTTTCTTGTTCAGGGCCTAACATTTCAAAATTCCTGCAAATCTGCAGGAATTTTTGACGAAACCGGCTCGTTTCTCTAAAATCGCTGGAAATTCCTGCTGATTTGCATCTTTTTTCGCATTCCCGTGGGGACCGGCCAGAAATACCTGCAGATTTGCATCTTTTTGGAGTTGGAAGCTTGGAAGCAAGCACACTAGGCGCCTCTTTGTATGTGACATCTCACTTCGATTAGTCATTAAGCCACCTTTTCGTTTCGGTATAAATAGTAGCTTGAACACTCCTATGATAACCAATCCATTAGCTGGTTTTTTGCTGCAAGCATCACTACGCACGCTTCGCGTGCTCAACTGGCTAATGCCAAACAAAAATAGCCCGTCCAGTGTCCCGGACGGACTATTCACCTGGCGGCCGCTAGGCTAGGCTCTCTTCGTGGCCTGGGCGAACCGGTCCTTGATCTGCTTGTTATTGCGCTTCATCGCCGTGCGCTGCTCGCGAAGGATTTGCGACGAGTTTTTCGACGCGGGAGCGAACAATAGCGCTTCTTTAGGCTGGGCTCCTACGGCTTTGCTGACCCGACCGTTTTTGGATACGAACACTCCGGCACTCATGGCTGCATTCCTCCCAAGCATAATTTGATCAATTCGATGATGAGCGGATTTTTACTCATTATAGCATGGTTGATACTCTCTTTGTAGTGGATGAATTTCTTATAATTCCAGTCCGGATCGGCCGGATAATGCAAGGTGATTACATAGGAGCCGGATCGGATACAGTGGTAGAACATTTTTTTCGCTTCTTTAAAAAACACCTGTTCACCAGGGTCCCCCAAGTCCAGCGTCAGTACGGCGTACGAACTTTTGTCGTCCAGTGAAAAGGCCGGTACGGATGCCGCATCGCCCGTTTTGGCGACCAAGCATAGTTCTCTATCCCGCAGTACATAAAGGGTTGCGGCGCAGCAATCCTCGTATCGGCCGACGCATTCGGACATATAGGGGCCGTAACGCTGCTCGATATCTCCGCCCTCCAGTTTGCCCACGACGAGCCCAAGAAATTTATCCGGTTGCCGAAGACCCGTAATATGAAGGGCGGGGAGTAATCCGGCCAGCAATTCAAAGGCTGCGTCAAAATCATCCAGCCTTGCGGCGTTCTGCTCAATGGACTCTTCCAAAGGAAGCAGGAGGGAGCCCCGGCGAAGCAAATCGCTGAAATAAGCTTTCCAGTCGATCGTTACGCCTAACGACAAGTCGTCGATATAGACCTTCCGCATCATCATGTCTTGGAGAAAATACCAAACGTAGGGATCGATCTCCCGGGGAACGCGCTCATCCCGCTTTAGCATTTCCATCATATGAGGCGGGGAGGGAAAACGGTCCTCCTTGGCAATGGATTGATCGATGTAGTGGTCCAGCAGAGGCTTCACCCGGCCGAAAAAAGCGGACTTCACTTCGACATCGCCGAACACGAGGATGGTTTTCTCCTGTTCGTAAGCTTTAATGAACTCCATATGGGTTATCGTTCGCATCGCTTTGGAATCGTATGTACCCGCCTTGCCGCCGATAAAGAGCAGATAAATGTCGCACTCCGCAACCGCTTCCAAACATCGGACCACCGGGTCGACATGGGCTGGCCAAGGCCCGAGATTCTCCTCCCACATCAGAGGCTCGTGTCCCATAGCCTCCAGCTCCTTGAATACTTTGCGACGAAGCGGTTTAAGACCATCTTCGTTGACGGAGCTGATGAATATTTTGGTTCTTGCCATCAGCAAGCTCCCTTCCATCGCTATTTCTCCCATTATAACCCAAATTCAACTGCCCGTTGAGATTAAAGTTTTTCAAAAAATAGACTTGCAAACCAAAAATAATTTAAGTAATATAATAACGTCAGCTACTAAATAAATGTAAGTATGAGTGGTACGAGTGAGCGGATGAAGATTAATCCTGGGCTCACTGGGTAAACTAACCTAAAATATCGAAGGAGAGATTGAAGAAATGAGCGAATTTTTGAATGCGATCAAAAAAAGACGCAGCGTATATGCGTTGAACCAAGAAATCCCGGTTTCCGAGGACCGGATTGAGGAAATCGTCAAGGAAGCCGTACTGCACACGCCGTCTTCCTTTAACTCGCAAAGCGCTAGAGCGGTCGTTTTGTTTGGCGAGCAGCACCACAAGCTTTGGGACTTGACCAAAGAGACGCTGCGCAAGGTCGTACCGGCCGACAGCTTTGCACCGACGGAAGAAAAGATGGCCTCTTTCCGCAGTGCCCGCGGTACGGTGTTGTTCTTTGAAGACCAAACGGTCATCAAAGGGCTTCAGGACCAATTTGCGGCCTACGCCGAAAACTTCCCGATCTGGTCCCAACAATCCAACGGCATGCTTCAATTTGTGGTATGGACGGCGTTGGCGCAAGAGGGCGTAGGCGCTTCCCTCCAGCACTACAACCCGTTGATCGACGAAGAAGTGAGCAAAGAATGGAATGTGCCGGCCAGCTGGAAGCTGATCGCGCAAATGCCTTTCGGCGGAATCGCCGCAGCGCCTGGAGATAAGGACTTCGCGCCGCTGGACACTCGCTTGAAAGTATTCAAATAAATTCGAGAAGAAAAGTTTCGAGCCTGCAAGGATCCGTACGGATTCTGCAGGCTCTTTGCGTTCGGACCAGGGAAGCCCGCCAGTTCTAATACGGGGAGATCCGGGAAAAATTTAGGCTGGAGCCGCATCCGGCTTCTCCGCCGTCGTCAGCCAAATGTTTTTAAAATCCATCCACCCCAAGTTATTAATGACGATCCCCCGGACGGAAGGATGGACGTAGGTATTCAATTGCCGGTGAACCAGGAACAGGATTTGCGCTTCCTCCTGCAGCCGGATTTCGATCTGCTCCAGCAGAGCCCGGCGTTTTTCTTTGGAGGGGCTCGCGTAAATATCGTTCACAACCTGATGAATCCACCTGCGGAGCCCGGGGGCGAGATGTTGGAAGATGACGCTGTTTTGCTGCAGTAAGCTCTCCAACTCGCAGATCTCGTCGTCGGCAAAAACGAGGCATATTAGCTGGGCGTCCGCTTCCTGAGCCGTTTCGATCCGCGCCAGCATGCCCCTGTCTCCGTAACGGATCTCCACCGGTATACCGATCGAAGCACATTGGCTGGCAATCCACTCGGCTTCATCCCGTTCCGCTTCGGACGCGATCAGCCGGATGGGGGACCCGTCGTAACCGGACTGTGCCAGCAGCTGCTTGGCCGCCTCCGGGTCGGGCCGGCGGTAACCGAGTGCGGCTTCTCCCATAGGCAGAAAGCCGCGGGCGGGATAACCGGGTCTACCCGTGCTTCGGATCAAATCGGACCGGTCGATGATCAGATTGACGGCCTGACGGAAGGAAAGGGACTCCTGCGGCCCGCCTTTGTTCCGGTTCCAACTGATCAGACTGCACCCTTGGCTGAGCGTTTCGATCCGCTGCCAGTCGCCTCCCGCATCGGCCGGTACCCTTGCGTCATTGGCGATCAACTGCTCCCATTTTAGTCGGGAAAGGTTCGGAATATTCTCCGGCATAAAAATCAGCTTAACCCCATCCAGATAAGGCCTGCCGAGGAAATAGCGCGTATGGACCTCCAGCTCGATTCCATTGCTGCCCCAATGGGTAATCCGAAAAGGTCCCGTTCCGCTCGGGAGCCGCCAGAAGCTGCTCTCGTCCAACCCGTTCAGGTCCGACGGGATAATGGAGGCGCAGGAAGAGCAGAGCAGGCGGGGGAACAGCCAGTTCGGCTGGCGCAGTGCAATTCGAACCGTGCGCGAATCGATCGCCGTTACGGTCTCCATCGTCTCCATCATCCAGGCGTTCATGGTTCCGTTCCGCAGCCGCTCCAACGTATAAACGACATCTTCCGCCGTCAGCACTTTTCCGTGGTGAAAGAGAACGCCTTTTCGAAGGTAAAACGTCCATAGACTGCCCGTGTCGTCGCTCTCCCAATGGTGGGCCAGCATCGGCTTGATTCTTTGCTGGTCCGAGTCATACTCCATCAGGCGGTCGAAACATTGCCTCACCAGATGGGAATCGAAGCCGAAGTACAGCTTCGACGGATCGAGCGTGAGCGGAGCGCGATAGACCGGGAGGCGGAACACATCCTTCGCCTGGGTTTCGGCCCCGACTTTTTCCATGCCGAATTGGCCGTTCAGCCATTGGAGGAACTGATCCAACACCGCCCGGTCCTCCTCGTGCTGATACAGGAATTCAAACGCGGAGCGGTATTCCCCTTTTTCCGTCAACCGTTTGGCGTACTCCAGCAAAAAAAGGTCGCGTTTGACCAGAAAGCGGATTTTCGACTTGTTTCCCCGGCCTCTGCCGGGCAGCCACTCAATCCAATGCTCATCCTGTAACCTGCGGACGATCAATTTGACATTTCGTTCCGTACAGTGGAAGAGCCTCGTCAGTTCCTCGAGCGCCACTTCGTACTCCTCCTGTTCCCGTGGAGCCGGCCCTACAAAATGATTGATCAAAGCCATGTAGCGTTCGGCCGACAACATGACACATCTCACCTCCGGTACACCGCCTTTCCCACTAAAAGGGGAAAATCGTTTTTCATAGTGTACACTTTTTCTTCCTATTTTCAAAGGGGATAATGAGACCAAGATCACACCCGGCCGGCAAAAGAAAGGGAGAGAGCAGGAATGAATTACGAAGAGCATTTCCGCAGGGAACTGGAATTACAAAAATTTCATCAGGCCATTCATGAGCCGTTTGCCTTTCATATCGGAAAGAGCGAAGCGGGAACTCCCCGGCTGATCAAAAAGAAAACCTGGATCACCAGGTTTTGGAAGGCGGTTATTGACGTGAAAGGGTCTGTTTGAATTCACGGGTTAAAAGGGGAACCACTTCGAACAAATCCCCCACGATTCCGTAATCGGCGATCTTGAAAATCGGCGCTTCGGGATCTTTGTTAATGGCGATGATGATCCGCGATTGGCTCATCCCGGCCAAATGCTGGATGGCACCGCTGATACCGCAGGCGATGTACAGCTCGGGGGTCACAACCTTTCCGGTCTGCCCGATTTGCAGCGCATAATCGCAGTAGCCGGCGTCGCATGCCCCGCGGGAGGCTCCGACCGCGCCTTGCAGCACCTCGGCAAGCTCCTCCAGCGGTTTAAAACCGTCCGCGCTCTTCACGCCCCGCCCGCCCGACACGACGACCTTGGCCTCGGTGAGGTCCACCTTGCCTGTCGTCTTGCGGACGATATCCCGGATTACGGTTTGAAGCGGGGTTCCCGACACCGTATCGCCGGCCGGCACGATTTCCGCGGGACTCGCGACCGGCCCGGCGGGAGGCAGGTTGTTGGGCCGCAGCGTGACGACGCCCCGGCTTCCGGTAAGCCGCTTCTTCTCGAACGCTTTACCGGCAAACAGCGGGCGGGTGAACAGGGCGCCCTCATCCGTTATTTCGAGCGCGGTCACATCGGAGATTTGACCGGCATCGAGCCGCGCGGCGAGTTGAGGGGCTAGGTCCCGCCCAACCGCCGTATGCCCGAGCAGGACGAGATCGGGCTGGTCCTCGTCGAGCAGCCGGGAAAAAGCGAGGTAGTAAGCCTCGGCCGAGTAGGTCTTTAAATCCGGGTGGTCCAATGTAATCACCCGGCCTTCGACGTGCCCGGCGAGTTCGCGGGCGGGAGCGTCAAGCCCGTGTCCCGGGAGGACGGCGATGATCTCGTCACCTTCCTCTTTGAGGGTGTAGGCCGCATGAAGCGCTTCCAAAGAAACCTGCCGCAGTTTTCCGTCCTTCGTCTCCGCCACGACCATCATCCGTTTACCCATCGTAAGTCCCTCCTTGATTTTCGGCTAAATCCGCCTATCGGCTCACATGAATTTGGCTTCGGTTTTTAACAGCGAAACCAGCTCGACCGCCTGTTCGTTCGGCGTTCCTTCCAGCATCCGTCCGGCTTGGCGTTTCGGGGGAGCGAAGAGGAGCGTGCGCTCCGTTTTCGGGGCGAGGTCCGCGGCGCTTACCCCAAGATCGCCCGGTTCGAGCCGCTGAAAAGGTTTCTTCTTGGCCTTCATAATCCCGGGCAGGGAAGGGTAGCGGGGTTCGTTCAACCCTTGCTGGGCGGTAAACAGCGCCGGCAGCGGGAGTTCGACCGTTTCCGAATCCCCCTCGGCGTCGCGGACCGCGACCGCTCGATCGCCGGAAACATCGAGCTTGACGATCGCCGACACATGGGGGATTCCGAGCAGCCGGGCCAACCGGACGGCCACCTGACCGGCGCCGTTGTCGACCGAAAAATAGCCGCCCAGGATGAAGTCGAAGCGCCGATCCCGGAAGTAGGCGGCCAACAATGCGGCGACGCCGGATTCGTCCGTCCGGATCCCGTCGTCCGAGATCAGCACGGCTTCATCGGCGCCCATGGCGAGAGCCGTCCGCAACGCTTCCGCGGCGCGTTCGGGACCGACGGACACCGCCGTCACGGTTCCGCCGTGCCGTTCTTTCAGGCGGATCGCCTCCTCCACGGCGTATTCGTCATAAGGGTTGATGATATGCTTCACACCGTCTTCACGGATTTCGCCGCCTTCTATCGTAATCTTTTCCTCCGTGTCAAAAGTTTGCTTCAGGATTACATAAAGATCCATCGTCGATTCTCCTTTCAACCTCGTATGGAGTGACCTTCGTTACTTTAAGCCCCTCAGGAAAAAATCCACCGTCTTGTCAACCTGGGCGGACAAGGAGTATTTCCGCCCGGAAATCAGCCAGGAGGTCACGACCTCGTCCATCGCGCCGAACAGAAGATGCCGGGTCAGCTTCGTATCGAGATCCGCGCGAAAGCTCTTTTCCGCGATGCCCCGAATCAAAATATTCTCGATCAGTTGGATGTAAGGCTTCACCGATAAGCCGATCGCTTTACGCAGTTCGAGTGAGCTTTGACGAAGTTCGATCTGCGTCACATAAGCCAGGTTGACATTTTGTTCGAGCTGGGTGAAGTGGATCTCACACACTTTGCGCAAGGCTTCGGCGGCCGTGCTCGATTCCTCGATGCTCGCGTTAAACAAAGCGACCAGTTTCCCCAGCCGATCTTCAAACAGCGAAATCAGAATGTCTTCTTTTTTCTTGAAATATAAGTAAATCGTACCGTCCGCAACTCCAGCCTCCTTGGCGATTTTGGAAACCTGGGATCCGTGGAACCCGTTTTCGGCAATGACTTTCTCCGCCGCATCCAAAATCATTTCAAATTTTTCCTGTTTCCTACTTGTCATGACGACACCTCAATGCTAAAATTTAAAACAACTGAATGAATACTCATTCATTTTCTATATCTTAGGAAAAACCGAGCGCTTTGTCAATAGAAGCGCCTTATAAAATCAAAGCATTGTAAACGCTTACCGGCGCTTGTCTATCTCAGTTTCATGCATTCATTTTTGACGGCTTATTTCATTAAGGAAAGGCGGGAGCAAAAATGGTGTGGCCGTTGATTCAATTCATGCTGTTTTTAGGCGTAACGGGAGTCGCTATCTATCTGTTCTGGAGAGTCGTGTATCACCGTTATTTGTATGTGCGGTCTGGACGTCCTTTCGATTTCCGCAGTCGCATGAAGGGAGGGGGGCGGGAGTTCGCAACTCAGGTTTTCGGTCAAAGCAAGCTGTTGAAGGACCCGAGGAGCGGGATCATGCACGCGGTGGTCTTTTACGGGTTCATCATTTTGCAGTTTGGAGCGGTTGACTTGATCGTTAAAGGGCTGACGCAAGGCGGGCATCTTCCGCTGCCGGCCTATGAGGCGTTCGGGTTCCTGCAGGAGTTAACCGTCCTGCTTGTTCTGGCGGCTATGGGCTACGCCGCTTATCGCCGTTACGGGGAGCGGCTTCCCCGGTTAAAACGAGGCTGGAAACCCAGTATCGTCATCCTCTTTATTTTCGCTTTAATGCTCACCGTCATCCTTTCCCTGGGTTTCGAGCGGCTGTGGCTCGGCATGGAGCCTTCCGCGCTCGCTCCGCTATCCTCGTTCATTGCGGCTGCGTTTGCCGGGTTTTCCGCTTCCGGCGCGGAAATCGCGTTCTATGTGTTCTGGTGGCTGCATCTGCTGACCTTGCTTTCCTTTCTCGTCTATGTCCCGCAATCGAAACACTTTCATCTCATCACGGCACCGCTCAATATCGGGCTCCGGAGGAGAGAGCCTGCCGGACGGCTCGTTTCGCTCGATCTGGAAGATGAGGAGGCGGAAAGCTTCGGTGCCGGAAAAATCGAAGATTTTACCCAAAAGCAAATGCTGGATTTCTACGCTTGCGTGGAGTGCGGACGGTGTACTAACGTCTGTCCCGCTTCGAATACGGGCAAGACGCTGTCCCCGATGCACCTGATCACGAAGCTGCGCGATCATTTGACGGAAAAAGGCGCAGTGCTCACCGGTAAACCGCCGTGGTCGCCGGGATTCGTCTTTTCGCCAGAGGGAGCCGTCACGCATGGCGTCTCGGCGGAAAACGCCTCTTCCGTCGATTGGGCGGAACCGGCTGAAGGGATCACCGATATCCGGCCGACCCTCGCCTGGCAGATGCGAAGCTGGGCGAAACGGGAATCCGGCACGGACCCCGCCGGCCTGGAATTGATCGGCGACGTGATGACGGAGGACGAAATCTGGTCGTGCACCACCTGCCGCAACTGCGAGGATCAATGCCCCGTCGGCAACGAACATGTCGATAAAATCATCGACCTGCGCCGCCATCTGGTATTGATGCAGGGGAGCGTCCCCCAGGAAGGGCAGCGGGCGCTGATGAACATCGAGCGTCAGGGCAACCCCTGGGGCATCAGCCGGAGCGACAGGGCCGAGTGGACGGGCGAAGTGGAAGGCCTTAAAGTGCCGACCGTCAAAGAACGCCCCGATTTTGAGTATCTGTTTTTCGTCGGTTCCATGGGCTCCTACGACCTGCGCAGCCGTAAAGTCACCCGGGCGTTTGTCCGGCTTCTGCAGCGGGCGGACGTGAGTTTCGCCATCCTGGGGAACGAGGAGAAGAACTCGGGCGATACGCCGCGGCGCATGGGCAATGAGTTGCTGTTCCAGCAGCTGTGCCGGGAGAACATCGACCTTTTTCGGAAATATGGCGTCAAAAAGATCGTCACGGCCTGCCCGCATACCTTTAATACGTTCAAAAACGAATATCCGGAATTCGGATTGGAGGGGGTGGAGGTGCTGCATCATTCGCAGCTGCTGGACCAGTTGATTCAAGCTGGCCGGCTGCGCCCCCAATATGAAATAAAGGAGCGAATTACCTATCATGATTCCTGTTATCTGGGGCGTTACAACAGCGTCTATGAACCGCCGCGAAATGTCCTGCGGGCGATCCCGGGCGCCGAATTGGTGGAGATGGCGCGTTCCAGGGAGAACGCCATGTGCTGCGGGGCCGGCGGCGGACTGATGTGGATGGAGGAAAGCGGCGGCAAACGGATCAATCTGGCCCGCACGGAGCAGGCGCTGGAAGCCAAGCCGGGCGTCATCAGCAGCGCTTGCCCTTACTGCCTGACCATGCTGGAGGACGGGACGAAAATGAAGGAGGTGGAAATGAACGTTCAAGCGAAGGATATCGCCGAACTGCTGGAGTTATCCGTATTCGGCTTCGGCGAAAGCTCCAAACCAAATTGAGTCCATTCATTAGAACGGAGGGTTCATGAATATGATGAGAACAATTCGGCAAGCCGCCGTTATCGGGTCCGGCATCATGGGGTCGGGCATCGCCGCCCAGTTGGCGAACGCGGGCATCCCCTGCCTGCTCGTCGATCTTGCGCCGACCGGGCTGACCCCGGAGGGGGAGGCCCGCGGCTGCACACTGCAGCAGCCCGCCGTGCGAAACCGGCTGGCCATTTCGGCGATCGAGCGGTTGACGAAGGCGTCCCCCGCTCCCTTGTACGACCGTGATTTTGCCGGCCGGATCACTCCGGGAAATCTGGAGGACGATCTTGCCCGGATCGGGGAGGCGGATTGGGTTATTGAAGCGGTGATCGAGAACCTGAGCGTCAAAAAAGAGCTCTTCTCCAAGCTGGAACCGCATCTGCGTCCGGGCACCATCATCAGCACGAACACTTCGGGAATTTCCGTCAATGCCATGGCCGAAGGGAGGTCTCCGGAATTCCGCAAGCATTTTCTCGGGACGCATTTTTTTAATCCGCCCAGATATATGCAGCTGCTCGAAATCATTCCCGGGGAGTCGACCGATCCCGGCCTGGTCAAGGAATTGAGCGCTTTTTGCGAATCCAGGCTGGGAAAAACCGTGGTGCGGGCCAAAGACACCCCGAATTTCATCGCCAACCGGATCGGCACCTACGGTTTATTAATGACGCTTAAAATCATGCTGGAAAAAGGCTACACCGTGGAGGAGGTCGATGCGGTGACGGGGCCGGCGCTGGGGCGGCCCAAAAGCGCGACCTTCCGCACGCTGGATTTGGTCGGGCTCGATACGTTTCTTCATGTAGTGAACAATGTGCATGCGAATACGGCCGACCCGGATGAAAAAGCTGCCTTTGCGGTCCCCGAGCTGATAAAGAGCATGGTAGCGCAGGGACGGCTGGGGGAGAAAGCGGGCCAAGGGTTTTACCGGAAGGAAAAGGGACCGGGCGGAAGCCGAATCCTGGCGCTCGATTTGAACAGCTTGGATTACCGGCCGCAAAGCAGGCCGGCCTCGGGTTCGTTGAAGGCGGCCAAATTGGCGAAAGGGGCTGCGGCCAAAACCGCCGCATTATTGGCCGGAAAAGACCGCTATTCGGAATTGGCCTGGGAAGTGCTGAAGCCGGTGCTGATCTACGCCGCCGGGAAACTCGGAGAGATCGCGGACAGTGTCCGGGATATCGATGAAGCGATGAAGTGGGGGTTCAATTGGGAAATGGGCCCGTTCGAACTATGGGACGCCATCGGATTGGAGCGCTCCGCTTCCCGGATGGAAGCGGAAGGGGCGGTACTTCCCGCCTGGGTGAAGGAATGGATTGCCGCCGGAAACCGTTCGTTTTACAAACGGGAAGACGGCAAGCTGTTCCACGTCAGCGAGGGCCGCTACAAAAGTGTGGAATTTCCGCCGGAGGTCATCTCATTGCGGGAGCTGAGGGAACGGAACAAGGTGGTCAAGTCGAATAGCGGCGCAAGTCTCATCGACTTGGGCGACGGGGTGGCCTGCCTGGAGTTTCACTCGCCGAACAATGCGATCGGAGCGGATATCCTGACGATGATTACGCAAAGCGTGGAGGAGGTTCGGCGGAATTTTACGGGCCTGGTCATCGCCAATCAGGGCAAAAATTTCTGCGTCGGAGCCAACTTGATGCTGCTGCTGATGGAGGCTCAGGACGAAGAATGGGATGAAGTGGATGAGATCATCCGGCTGTTCCAGAACACGATGTACCGGTTGAAGCGGTTCGAGAAGCCGGTCGTGGCCGCTCCGCACCGGATGACGCTGGGCGGCGGTGTCGAAGCCTGCATGCCCGCGGATCAGGTGATCGCGGCAGCGGAGACTTACTACGGCTTGGTGGAGGTTGGTGTCGGCCTCATCCCCGCCGGAGGCGGCTGCAAGGAAATGGCGCTGCGGGCCAGCGAGCGGGTCGGACTTCCCGAAGCGGATCTGCAGCCCTATCTCAGCCGGATTTTCGAGACGATCGGGACGGCGAAGGTGTCCACCAGCGGCCATGACGCCATCAAGCTCGGTTACTTGCGGGAAACCGACCGGGTCGTGATGCATCCGGACCACCGCATTTACGAAGCGAAGCGGGCGGTGCTGCGGATGGCCGCCGCGGGTTACGAGCCTATCCCCGAGAAGAAGATCCGCGTTATCGGTTCCGAAGGCAAGGCGGTGCTTCGCCTCGGCGCACTCGGCATGAGAGAAAGCGGGTTTATCAGCGATCATGATCTGCTGATCGCGGGCAAGCTGGCGCATGTACTCTCCGGGGGGGATGTTCCCGCAGGGTCCCTGGTGACGGAGCAGTATTTGCTCGATCTGGAGCGGGAAGCGTTCTTGAGTCTTTGCGGCGAACCGAAAACAAGAGAGCGGATGCAGCATATGCTTGCCAAGGGAAAGCCGCTGCGGAATTGATTAGTTTGGGGAGGATGATGAGATGAAGGAAGCGGTTATTGTTTCGCTGGCCCGGACTGCGGTAGGGAAGGCGAAGAGGGGCAGCCTGGCGCAAACCCGTGCGGACGATCTGGGCAAGGCGGTGCTGGAGGCGGTGATCGAGCGGGCGCCGGGGTTGGAGAAGGCCGACGTGGAGGATATCATTATCGGCTGTGCCATGCCGGAAGGAGAGCAGGGGCTGAATTTTGCCCGGATCATGTCGCTGTATGCCGGGTTTCCGGTAACCGTTCCGGCTATTACGATCAACCGGTTCTGCTCCTCGGGCCTCCAGTCGATCGCGTTCGCGGCGGAGCGGATCATGCTGGGGCACGCGGAGGTCGTTATCGCCGGCGGGGTGGAAAGCATGAGCCACGTGCCGATGACGGGGTTCAAGGTGTCGCCGAATCCGAGAATCGTGGATCAGATGCCGGAGGTATACATGGCGATGGGGCATACCGCGGAACGTGTGGCCGAACGCTTCGGCATCACCCGCGAGGACCAAGACCGGTTCGCGCTCCGCTCGCATCAGAAGGCCGCCACGGCGATTGCCGAAGGCAAGTTCAAGGAGGAGATCGTGCCGTTTCAGGCGGAATTTACGCAGATCGGCGATGCTGGAAAACCGGTGAAGAAGACGCTGACGTTCGATACGGACGAAGGCGTTCGTCCGGACACGTCCTTGGACGCTTTGGCGAAGCTAAAGCCGGGATTTAAAGCGGGCGGGACGGTGACGGCGGGGAATACGTCGCAGATGAGCGACTGCGCCGCGGCGGTCGCCGTGATGAGCCGGGAACGCGCCGATCGGCTGGGACTCCGGCCGCTGGCGACCTTTCGTTCCTTCGCCCTGTCCGGGGTGGAGCCGGAACTGATGGGCGTCGGGCCGGTCGAAGCGATTCCCAAGGCGCTGCGGCTGGCCGGCATCGGGCTTCAAGACGTTTCGCTGTTTGAAATTAACGAGGCCTTTGCCTCCCAAAGCCTGCATATTATCCGCGAGTTAAACCTTGACGAGGACAAAGTCAACGTCAACGGCGGAGCGATTGCGCTCGGTCATCCGCTCGGATGTACCGGCACGAAGCTGAGCGCCACCCTGATTCAGGAGCTGCGCCGCCGCGGGGGCGGTTACGGTGTGGTCTCCATGTGTATCGGCGGCGGTATGGGAGCCGCCGGCGTGTTTGAGGTTCATAGTTAATCCGAGACGAAGGAGAGGATCATGATGAATCATGAGACGATGAGCAAGGTGCTGGGCGGAAGCTTTGTCATTGAAGACGGCGATTACCGAAGCGTTGTCGTTCCCGAGGATTTTACCGAGGAGCAGCGCATGATTGCGGATACGACGGTGCAGTTCGTCGAGGGGGAGATCGTTCCCAGGGACGAGGCGATCGAGAATCTCGACTATGGGCTGACGGTCGAACTGCTCCGCAAGGCCGGGGATTTGGGGCTGCTCGGCGCCGATGTTCCCGAGGCCTATGGCGGGCTCGGATTGGATAAGGTCAGCACCACGCTGATCAACGAGAAGCTGACCAAAGCCTCCTCGTTTGCGTTATCCTTCGGCGCCCATGTCGGGATCGGCACGCTGCCGATCGTATATTTCGGGACGGAGGCCCAGAAACGGAAATACTTGCCGGAGCTAGCCAGCGGCGCCAAAATCGCCGCCTACTGCCTGACCGAGCCCTCTTCCGGCTCGGATGCGCTCGGGGCCAAAGCGACGGCGAAGCTGGCGGAAGACGGCACCCATTACGTGCTGAACGGAACGAAGCAGTTCATTACGAACGCGGGATTTGCCGATATCTTTATCGTTTATGCCAAAGTGGACGGGAAAGACTTCAGCACGTTCATCGTCGAGCGGGAGATGGAAGGCGTCAGCGTCGGACCGGAGGAAAAGAAAATGGGCATCAAGGGTTCGTCCACGTGCCCGCTGATTCTGGAGGATGTCAAAGTGCCTGCGGAGAACCTGCTGTGGGAGGTCGGCAAAGGTCATTTGATCGCCTTCAACATCCTGAACATCGGCCGCTTTAAGCTGGCGGCGGGCTGCGTGGGCACGGCGAAGGACGCCATCGAGCTTAGCGCCGCATATGCTAATGAACGGACCCAGTTCGGCCGGAGTCTCTCTTCATTCCCGCTCGTCGGAAGAAAGCTGGCCGAGATGAATATCCGCACCTTCGTCATGGAGAGCATGGTCTATCGGACCGCCGGGCTGTTCGATATCGGGCTGGCCGAGGTGAATTATGAAAGCCCGGACGTCGGATACCAATCGGCCAAAGCGATCGCGGAATATCAGCTCGAGTGCTCGATCAATAAAGTGTTCGCTTCGGAAGCGCTGGATTTCGTGGCGGACGAAGGCGTTCAAATCCATGGGGGATACGGGTTTACCCGGGAATACCGCATCGAGCGGATCTACCGCGATTCCAGGATCAACCGGATCTTCGAAGGGACGAATGAGATCAATCGTCTGCTGATCCCCGGGGCCCTGATCAAACGGGCGATGAAAGGGGAGCTTCCGCTGATGGAAAAGGCTCTGAAACTGCAGGCCGAACTGATGGAGCCGCTGCCCGCCAGGTCCTTTGAAGGAACGCTGGAACAGGAAACGCATCTGCTGGCCATGGCGAAAAAAATCTTCCTGATGGCCGGAGCCCAAGCGGTCCAGAAATACCAGACGAAACTGGATCAGGAGCAGGAAATTCTGGCGCATCTGGCGGATATGATGATTGCGATCTACGCGATGGAAAGCGCTCTCTTCCGAACCCGGAAAATGATCGACCGGTCCGGAGAGGATAAGGCGCGGCTGGCCATCCAAATGACAACCGCCTTCGTTCACGACCAGTTTGGCCTGATCGCAAGCGGTGCGAGGGAGGTGCTGTCGGCGATGGAAAGCGGGGACACCTTGCGAACCCAGTTGTCCATCCTCAAAAAACTGGCGAAGCAGCCGGCCGTGGATCTGCTGCATTTAAAACGGTCCATCGCCGAGCAGGTCGTCCGCGCGGAGAAATATGTGGTATAGAAGGAAGCTGATCTACGGGAGGGAAGGCGATGTTGTTCGACAAGCCCTGGTTAAGACATTATCCCGCCGAAGTACCACCGACCTACGCTTATCCTGAGCAAAATTTGGCCCAATTTCTTGTGCAATCCGCCGAAGCGAATCCGAAAGGATGCGCGCTTGATTTTTTCGGTAAAAAAACGACTTACGCCCGTCTGCTGGAACAGAGTTACCGCTTTGCCCGGGCGCTGCTGCGCCTCGGGATCGTCAAAGGGGACCGGGTGGCCGTGATGCTCCCGAATTGCCCCCAAGCCGCTATCGCCTATTACGGCACCTTGCTGATGGGCGGTATCGTGGTGATGACCAATCCGCTGTATATGCCCCGGGAACTGGAGCATCAACTCACGGATTCGGGGGCGCGTCTCATCGTGACGCTCGACGTTCTGGTCTCCAGAGTGAAATCGTCCATGCGGGATCGTCCGCTGGAGAAGATCATCGTTACCCGGTTGCAGGACTACCTGCCTTTCCCCAAAAATGCGCTATACCCGCTTAAGGCCCGCAAAGAAGGGATGAAAGCCGATGTGGAATACGGTGAAAAGGTGCTCTCCTTCACGGCCTTGTTAAGGCAATCCTCGCCCGACCCTGTCGAGGTGCCGCTAAAGCCGGCCGAGGATTTGGCGCTCCTGCAGTATACGGGCGGAACGACCGGTTATGCCAAGGGGGTCATGCTGACCCACAGCAACCTGGTCGCCAACACCTTGCAAACCCGGCTGTGGTTTTACCGCTCCCGGGCTGGGCGCGAACGGTATATGGCGGCGCTCCCCTTTTTTCATGTGTTCGGTATGACCGTTCTGCTTAACCAGGCCATTTCGCTGGGCTGTACCCTCCTGCTTGTCCCGCGCTTTGAAGTCGGGCAGGTGCTGCGGTTGATCGACCGAAAGAAACCGACGGTTTTTCCCGGAGCGCCCACGATGTACGTGGCTATGATCCATCACCCCGACATCGGCCGATACGATTTGTCTTCGATCCGGGTGTGCATCAGCGGGGCGGCGTCGCTGCCCCTTGAAGTGCAGTCCCGGTTCGAGTCGCTGTCCGGCGGGAAACTGATCGAAGGGTACGGATTAACGGAGGCCTCGCCGGTGACGCATGCCAATAATATCTGGGAGAAGCGCAAGAACGGTTCCATCGGCATTCCTTTCCCCGACACGGAGGCCAAGATCGTCGAGCCGGATACGTTAACGGAAGTGGCGCCCGGGGAGATCGGCGAACTGGCCGTGAAGGGCCCGCAAGTGATGAAGGGGTACTGGAATCAGCCGGAGGAAACCTATAAATGCCTGAAGGACGGCTGGCTTTTGACCGGGGACTTGGGGAGGATGGACGAGGACGGGTTCTTTTATATATTGGACCGGAGGAAGGACCTCATTATTGCCGGCGGCTATAACATCTATCCCCGGGAAGTGGAGGAAGTGCTGTTCGAGCATCCCGCCGTGGAGGAAGCCATTGTCGCGGGGGTGTATGATCCCTATCGCGGCGAAACGGTGAAGGCTTATATCGTACCGCGGGCCGGCGCCGTTCCCGATGAGGAAGAGCTGAAGCTGTGGTGCAAAGGCAAGCTTGCGGCTTACAAGGTCCCCAAAATCTACGAGTTTCGGGAGAGTCTTCCCAAGACGCTGGCCGGAAAGGTGCTCCGCCGTAAATTGGTCGAGGAAGAAGCCGCAAGGCTGCAAGGACCGAGCGACGATGAAATGGAGCGGAAAGGAGGGTGATGTTATGAAAACGAATACAGAAGGGCGGCATCCGGATTGGGAGATATGGGATAAAGCCGCTAAGGGCACTTTATGGGAGCTGCTCGGCTGCAAGCTGGAAGCCGCGGATGACCGGAAAGTTGTCGCTACGCTCGAGATTCAGCCGCATCACTTGAACATGATCGGAATACTGCACGGCGGGGTTCACGCGGCGATGATGGACTCGACGATGGGGCTGCTGGCGATGATCTTGAAACCGGGCGCGAGCGTCGTGACGACCAATCTCAATCTTAACTATGTGGCCAAGGCGGAGTCCGGACAGGGGCCGGTTACCGTCACGGCCGAGGCGATCCATGTTTCGCGCAAATCGGTTACCGCCCAAGCAACGCTTCATACGAGGGATGGGGACTTGTGCGCCTTTGGTACGGGGACGTTTCGGGTAACTTAGCGTCACTACTAGACTCGTCGGTCTTATGCCGAACGGGTCTTTTATTTGTGGCTTTAACCAGTTGAACTCGCGAAGCGTGCGAAACAAGAAAACACCTGCTATGTGGGTGGTATAGTGCTGCTAATAGCAAAAACACCTGATGGGGTCGTTATCAAAGGAGTGTTCAAGCTACGATGTATAACGAAAGGAAAAGGTGGCTTAATGGCTAATCGAAGTGATATGTCACATCCAAAGAGGCGCCTAGTGTGCTTGCTTCCAAGCTTCCAACGCTAAAGATGCAATCTGCAGGAATTTAGGCCGTTCCCCGAGGGGAAAGGTCTAATGGCCGTAATCTCGCCACCCTTAGAAGCCGGGCGAGTGATAAGGGCTTTTTGAGGCGCTATTTTGTCGAATTCGTCCCTTCGGCGAGAAATAGCGGTCCTTTGGGGCCTTATTTTAAGGAAAAGCGGGTCGAAAACCGATTTTTGGACTCGCACCAGAGAAATAAAGCCCTTTTTAGCCGCTATTTTCCCCGAAAAAGCGAATTTGGGCGAAATAGCAGCCCAAAACGCCGCTATTTTAACGGGCGGCAAGTGAGATTGCGGGGTCGGCAACACTATGTCAGGTTTAATGCAACGACAGTGGCAGATTTGCAGGAATTATGAAATTTTTGGCCCCAAACAAAAAAACATGCACATCATATGCAGGAATTTTATGTCGAGGTTGTCTGACGGGGTACCAGTATAATCGATCCCTGCAGGGGTAGGCAAAGCGGCAACGGCATAGTAGCTTGAACGTAGTAGAGCTAGCGCCTTTAGGCGCGAGCCGGTAATAAAGGCTTATAGCCTTAGAGCAAACCGCCCGTCAGATGGGGGGGATGATTTTGACCTTCGCCGTTGACGGAATTAGTTGCTTTTGTTATAGTTGTTTAAGCAACTAATTTAAGAGAGGACGTTCTGTATGGAAGCGCAGGATACTCATCTGGCTATCGGTTTTATTATGGGCGTCACTTACCGGAAAATTGCTGGCCTCCTGCAAAGCAGGCTGCGGGAATACGATATCACGCCGGAACAGTGGTCCGTCCTGTTTCAGATCGACCGTGCCGAAGGCCTGATTCAGCGGGAAATCGCCCGCCGTACGGGAAAAGACAAGCCAACCACCACCCGGATTCTCGATCATCTGGAGACGAAGGGGTTGGTCCACAAAAAGGCGGGAATACAGGATCGCCGCTCCTTTCTCGTCTTCAGCACGGAACGGGGCAAGGCGCTGATCCGGGACACGATCGCCATTGAGGCCGGAGTCACCGAGGACGTAAAGGCGTGTATGACCGAGGAGGAATACGGGCAATTGCTCGAACTTCTCCTGCGGATTAACCGTCATGTAGGCAGCCTGATCGAGGCCGAAGGTACTTCTTAGACAAGATAGAGTGGGAGAGATCAACTTGAATCAAGAGTTACACGGGGACAGGCTATGGGGCAAATCGTTCATATCCTTGACGGTATGCTCCTTTTTATTGTTCTTGAATTTGCAAATGCTGTTGTCGTCGTTTCCAGCCTATGTCAAAAATGAATTTCATGCCGGGGATTTGCAGGTCAGTCTGGTCACGAGCGTTTTTGCGCTCTCGGCCATCCTTACTCGTTTCCTGACGGCGGCGATGTTAAAAAGATGGTCCAGAAACGCGCTGCTGTTTGCCGGTCTGATCATCGCCGCCGTCACGACAGGGATCTATGTATGGGCCGGGTCGGTCGAAAGCCTGCTGCTGATGCGCGCCGGTTACGGGGTTGGGTTCGGCATGGCCAGTACCATTTTACCGACCCTTGTTTCGCAAATCATCCCTCTTCGTCGTATGGGGGAGGGGATCGGCTATTTCGGCCTGTCCACGAGCCTGGCGATGTCGATCGGGCCGATGGTCGGTTTGAATGTGATGAAGCAGGCCGGATTCGGTACGCTTAGTGCGGCCGGTACGGTCACGGTCGCTTTGATCCTGCCGATCTTGCTGCTGACCCGCTCGATTCCCCCGGCCCCGCAGATCTCGAGTCCCGGAGGGGAGGCAGGGGAAAGAAAGCCGGCCAAATTCAACACGGAACTGCTGCTGCCGGCCCTGCTCAATGTGACGTTATCGATTACTTATAGCGGTTTGTTGAGTTTTATCGCTCTATACGGCGATTTCAGGCACCTTGCTCAAGTCGGATTGTTCTTTCTGTTTAACGCGGTGACGATCATCGTCATTCGGCCGGTTTCGGGACGCGTGTTTGACCGCAGAGGCCCCGCGGCGGTGCTGATACCGGCCGCGATCCTGGTCGTGGCGAGCATGACTGTGTTGTCGTACGCGGGATCGATGCCGCTGTTGATTCTGTCGGCGCTCCTTTACGGCTTGGGCTTCGGCGCCATTCAGCCGACGATTCAAGCCTGGATGCTTCGCTCTTCGGCTCCCGAGCAGTACGGCACGGCGAACAGTATGTTCTACAATTCCACGGATTTTGGAGTGGCCATTGGCGCCTTGATCCTCGGGGCGATTGCTTCCGCGACCGATTATGCGGTTATGTATCGTTATTCCGCCGGTTTTATGGTACTTTTTCTTGTGATGTTTCTGGCCTTTATGCTGGTCACCAGAAGTAAAAAGTCAGCTTGATTCCATCATCATCCAGAGCATGGATTACCCGCCCGCCGAATGCCTTTCGTTCCTGGCTCGGCGGGCTTTTCGTACTCGGGCGGCGAGCTGGGCCGCGGCGAAGCTGAGGCAGATGAACACCCCTACGGTGAGCGTGTCGATCCACGCCGCCTCGTAATACATAGCGGTGGATTTCCGAAACAGGCCTGAAACGGCCAGTCCCAAGGCCTGAACGGCATAGATCAGCAGCGTATCCACAAGCGGGCGGAACCAGCGCCGGGTAGCTCTCCAATACCTGCCGAAGATAAAGAGCGCGACCGTATTGATCAAGATGAACGTAAACGATGGCGAATTTTCCGAGAATACGTCTTCGGCCACCTCCCAATTCGGCATCCATAAGGCGGCGATCAGCAGGTTGACCATGAGAAGAACCAAATATAAAGGTTTAAACCATTTCTTATCGTGCTGTTGTCGCTTTAATTCCCGGGCCTGTTCCATTTCCGGACTGCGCCAAGCCGGGAGGTCTTTTCTTGTAATCGTTCCGATGTCATTCAAATCGGCTTCGCCCGCGTAAGATTGTTTCTCCAATTGCCCGTAACCGGTTTGGTAATCCGCAGGAGCGGCCAGGGAGACATTTGCGGTGGAAGTCATCACGGTCACCCCCTGGCTCAAAAATCGCCCGACCCATTGAATTACCTCCTCTTTGTTCTCCATCCCGAAAAAAGCGTAATCCGTTTCCCCACGCTTATCCTCCCACTGGATGATCATCTGGGCGCCAATACGGTAGGATCCCGGCCTGTTCCCGCCGGTGGGGAGATAGCGTGTTTTTCGGGCAATCAAAACCTCTCTCATGCTGCCGTAGGGAATCAGATGCTTCCTTTCCGTTCCTTGTTTCAGATCCTTGTAATAGCTGAAGAATCCCTCGTCATTCAGCCCCGTTTCAAACCGGTGATCGGTATATAATTTGCTGTTCTTCCATGTGAACCAGGCCGCCCAGGAGATAACGGCGCCGGTAACCAGGGACAGCAGCGCGCCGCCCCACAACCCCGTCCAAAGCAGATAAGCGCCTAATCCGAAGCCGCCGAGACTCAACAGGGCCAGAAAGAAGAAAATCACGAGATGTGCGATCTTCGCCCAGCCCGGAATCTGATTGGAGTAATTCAAACTGTCGCCTTTGCGCATTTCAATCACGGATCATTCTCTCCCTTTGACTTGTGTTGTTTCCATCTGATTATAACATTAATAGCGCTTGGCTTTTGAAGAATACCGTCGAAAGAGTGGGGTATATTACAAAATACGACAAATGCGGAAAGGGTAAGGGGTAATGGTGGGTAAAGGAAACCAGGATTCCAACGAAAACCTTCCTTCGGATCTATCGCAAAGCGTTGAGATCTTCCGGAACCGCCTGGGCAAAAGCTCCGATTTTAAAGCCCGGGAGATCATCTTGCCCGGAGAAAGCTCTCCCGTCGCGGCGATTTGTTATTTCAACGGGCTGGTGGACCTGAAGAGCATCAATAAAATGATAGCCACCGTCAACGATTTTTTACTGGGGGAAAATCAAGGGAAACCTTCCCCTTCCTCCATCGTGGATATCATCCCAGGTGATTTGAGAAAGTCGGGCAACATCGATAACTTGATTCAGGCCGTCCTTGACGGTTCAACGGTCATGTTGATCGACGGAATTCCGAGCGCGGCGATCGTTTCACTTCCAGGGGGAAGGAGGAGATCCGTAGAGGAACCTTCTTCGCAAACGGTGATCCGTGGCCCCAAGGAGGGATTTACGGAGGACGTCGCAACCAACATTGCGCTGATCCGGCGAAAAATCCGATCCCCGGAGTTAAGATTTGAAGACCGCACGATCGGACGCGTGACGAAAACGCGGGTCTCGGTGGCTTATATCAATGGGATCGCTAAAGATGAAGTCGTAAAAGAAGTGTTGACCCGGCTCGATCGTATTGATGTGGATAGTATCCTGGAAAGCGGGTATATCGAGGAGTATATCCAAGACACGACGGCTACGCCTTTTCCGACGCTTATTAACACGGAGCGTCCGGATGCCGTCGCGGGAAATCTTCTGGACGGTCAGGTCGCCATTCTGGTGGACGGCAGTCCATTTGTGTTGGTTGCTCCCGTGACTTTCTTCAAGTTCTTTCTTGCGAGTGAGGACTACTACCAGCGTTATGATATTTCCAGCTTTCTCCGTCTGATCCGGCTTTTTTCCTTCTTGGTGGCTTTGCTGCTGCCCTCGCTCTATATCGCGGTGACGACATTTCAGCAGGAAATGATTCCGACCACGCTGCTGATCAGTCTCGCCGCCCAGCGGGAGGGAACGCCGCTGCCGGCCTTGCTTGAAGCTTTGCTGATGGAGCTGACTTTCGAAGTCATCCGCGAAGCCGGCGTACGCATGCCTAGGGTGGTCGGGCCGGCCATTTCCATTGTCGGCGCGCTCGTATTAGGGCAGGCCGCCGTACAGGCGGGGCTCGTGTCCGCCGCGATGGTTATTATCGTTTCCTTTACGGCGATCTCGAATTTTGTGATCCCTTACTTCAGTATGTCCGCGGCGGTCCGGCTCGTCCGCTTCGCGCTGATGCTGCTTGCCGGCACTTTCGGACTGTACGGAATTCTGGCGGGCGGGATTCCCTTATTGATACACATGGTTTCGCTGAAATCGTTTGGAGTTCCCTATTTCCTGCCCCTTGCTCCGTTAAGCTTTACAAATCTGAAGGATGTGTTGATCCGGGCGCCTTGGCCGCTGCTTAAAACGCGTCCGTCCTACATTAGCTCGGATAATCGGGACCGCCAAGCCTCCAAAAAGCAAAGCAAGAATTCAAAATAAGGAGAACCTCAGATGCGCAGGATCCGAACTTGTTGCCTATTGGTGCTGTTATCCTTGTTTGTAACCGGATGTTGGAACCGGACGGAACTGAACGAACTGGGGATCACGGTTGCCACCGGATTCGACCGGGAGAACGGGAAATGGTCGATGTCGTATCAGATCGCCGTGCCGTCGGCGATGGGAACCGCTCAGAGCGGGAGCGGCGGTGGAGGTGGGGGAGGAAAGCCCAGCGTCCATGTATTTACGACCGTAGGCTCTTCAATTAGGGAGGCGGCGGATTTGGGATATGTGGAAAATCCGCGCAGACTGTATTTCGCCCATACGGATCTTTTGGTGATTGGACGAGAAGCGGCCGAATTCGGCATCAGTGAGATTTTGGGACTCTACTTTCGGAACAATGATGCGCGGGAGACGGTATTGGTCGCCCTGACGGACGGTAAAGCCCGCGATATTTTAACTAAAGTCGTACCTTCCGAAACGATGCCGGGTACGGCCTTGGCCGAAATTATTCAAAAAGAAAGCAACTTTTCCTCCATTTTTCCTAAAGTCAAAGTATATGAGCTCGCCCAAAAGGTACTTTCGGACGCGGGGGCGGCGGGCGTCCCCGTGTTAGAATTCACCGGCAAAGGACAAAGCGGGATGGAATCGTTGGAGCAGACGACATCTTCACCGGGTACGTTAAAACTCACCCGGCTGGGTGTGTTTCACCGCGATCGTTTCGTAGGCTGGATGAACCGGGAGGAGAGCTTCGGCATTTCCTGGCTATCCGATCACGTCAAAGGGAGTACATTGGCATTTGGTTGTTCTGAAGGGAGTCAGGAAAAAAAGCAGTCATCATTCCGGATCACCAACGCGAAAACAACCGTCACGCCGATCAAGTCCGGGGAGCATTTCAAAATGAAGATCAAGGTAAAAGCCAAAGGAGATTTACTGGAGTTCCAATGCAATGGCGATTTGACCAAACCGGAAGTGATCCGCAAGATCGAAAAAACGCTGGAAGAAGACATTCTCGCAATTATACAGGCCGGGTGGAAAGCAAGCAAACGGATGCGTGTCGATCTGCCGGGATTCGCCGATAAAGTACATCGTAAATACCCGAAAACATGGAGAGAGATCAAGGCTACCTGGGAAGACGAATTGGCTCACATCGAACTGGATACGGAAGTCCATGTTTCCGTACAGCGACCGGGACTCATCAAAAAATCGTTCGAGCAGCTTCAAAAAGAGACCGGAGAGCAGGACAGATAACAAGGTGGAAGAGGGGGGAGTAGGATGAACGAAGAGAGCAGATTAGCCGAATTGATCGCCTGTTTTATCCTCTTTGAAATCGGCAGCACCACCCTGTTTCAGATGGCTGCGGATGCCGGCCAGGATGCCTGGCTCTCCATGCTGATCGGGTCCGCCGTCGGCTTTATGCTGCTTCTTTTGTATCTCTGGATCCACAAGATGAATCCGAATCGAAGCCTTTACGAACTGTGCATCCACTTTTTGGGAAAGTGGATTGGTAAGGGCGTCGGTTTCATGTTGGTGTTCTACTTTGCCTACGAGTCCTCCCGGAACTTACGCGACCTAGGAGAGCTTGCCGCATTTGCGCTGTTGAATCGGACTCCGTTGGCGGTCCTCATGTTAATCGGAATTCTCGTCGTGGGCAACAGTGTCCGTTACGGGCCCCATATTGTATTTTTAGTTTGTCTCGCTCTGCTGCCTACCGTAATTTTAAGCTATCTGCTGCTGATCTTTATGATCATAGGAAAAGGAATGGTTCATCTTGAATTTATGCAGCCCGTTCTCGAGAACGGGTTAGGACCGGTTATTTCGGCGGCTTTACCTGAAACGGTCTCGTTTCCGTTCGGGCAGAGCTTGCTGTTCCTCGTCTTCTTCCCGTTGGTAAAGAAAGGTAAAAGCTTGGGAAAAGCCATGATGATCTCGTATATCTGCACCGCGATCGGGTTGACGATCATCAATCAAATCAATATTTTGGTGATGGGGCCGGCATTGACAAAAGTAATTATGTTTCCGCTGCTTCAAGTCGTGCAATTAATCGAAGCTGCGGAGGTTTTTGAACGAATGGACGTGCTGTTTGTCATCGTCCTGTTTGTCGGGTTGGGGGTTAAAATTCTCATGTTCTATATCGGAGCCGTTACAGGACTTGCTCAAATTACAAAAATCGGATACCGGAAATGGGTGATCCCGACCGGGCTGCTGATTTTTGCCGCATCCTTTGCCTCCCCGAACTTTTCGCACCATCTTTGGCTCGGCATCGACGTGGTCGTAAACCGGGTGGACCCCTATTTTCAGTTCGGGATGCCGCTTGTTCTGCTTAGCGTCATGCTGCTGCGGCGGAAAAAAAGAATGCAGAAATAACGCCGCCTAGTCGGGTTAGTTATTTGCCTTTTCGGGTGAGTTCCGTGAGGCGGTCCCACTCTTCTTTGGACAGCTCGGCGAGGTCGTTGAACTGGCCCGCTCCCCTCAACCATTCGCCGCCGTCGATGGCGATAACTTCGCCATTGATGTAAGAAGCGGCGTCGGAAACCAGGAAAGCGGCGAGATCCGCCAATTCGCCGGGCGAACCGGTTCGGCCGAGAGGCAGGCGCGCCCTCATTTTGGCCTCCAGCTCGGGGGTCGGGGAGAGGCGGGAGCCCGCGCCTTCCGTAGGGAAGACCCCGGGAGCGATGGCGACCTGGCGAATGCCGTAGGGCGCCCACTCGACCGCGAGGGAGCGGGTCAGGGCGAGGACGCCGGCTTTAGCCGCAGCGGACGGGACCACATAAGCGGAGCCCGTCATGGCGTAGGTCGTGACGATGTTCAGCATCACGCCTTGGCGTCGTTGCCCGATCCAGCGCTTGCCGACTTCCAGCGCCGTGTAAAAAGTCCCGTGCAGGACGATGCCCAGCACGGCGTCGACCGCCCTGGGGGACAGGCGCTCCGTGGGACTGATGAAGTTGCCCGCCGCATTGTTCACGAGCACATCGATGCCACCGTAACGGGTTTCCACCGCTTCCACCAGTTCTCTAACCTGATCCGGCTCCCTTACATCGCATGTCTTATAGAAAACGGGGCTGCCGTTTCGGGCTTCAAGCTCCTCGGCTGCCTGGCGCAGGACTTCTTCCCGTCGGCCGCAAATGGCCAGCCTTGCCCCCAGTTCCAAAAACCGGTTCCCCATCTCCAATCCAAGCCCGGTTCCGCCCCCGGTCACCAAGACGACTTTGCCTTGCAGCAGATTTTCCTGAAAGACGCCCATCTAAAGCTCCCCTTTCGGATTAAATTCGCATATTCTAGAAGTATTCGATCCGAAGGCGCTTTAAACCTTTATGAGTCATCCGAGTTTGCAACGAAAAAACCGCCCCGGAAGGATCTTCCGAGACGGCCTGGCCAAAGCGAGCTTATTCTTTTGCGGACTTGGAATCGGTAAAGGCTACCGGCTTGGCAACCCATTCATCGGCTTCCGGTTCGATATCCACACCGTTTTCCATCTTCTTCTTTTCTGCCATAGAATCTCCTTGATGCGGCTTATTGCGAAGTTCGGATTCATCGTGATATCGGTTATTCTCCTGATTAGGCATGGTCAAATCCTCCTTTAGGTGTCGGTTTCTGGGGTGACTCCTTATTTATAGTTACCCGTTCCGACTATTTACAAACATCTTTTCGATTCAAGATAAAAGCGCTTTAACTTTCGGTAAAAATGGTATATAATACCTTTGTAGGACATCCTTGTTAACACAGAATTCCGCCCTGCAGTTTCTATTATGAACACTTAAGGAGGAATGATCATGGTAAGGTCAAGGACAAATGGTACGAGACACGGCAAGAGGCAATGGAAGTGGATGAAAATTTTGTTGATGGTGGTGCTGCTTGTGCCAACGGTTTCTTTTTTATCCGAGAATGACGCCCAAGCTGCCGCGCCTAACCGGCCGTTTCCCCAGCAAGTGGATTACCCCGGCATCATAAAACCCGCCCACGTCACGCAGAGCGACATGAATCGATCCGTTTCCGCTTACTATGATTACTGGAAGTCCAAGTATTTGAAGCATGATTTGAAATCATTGCCCGGAGGGTTTTACGTCAAAGGCAATATAACCGGCGATCCCGACGGATTTAAGGCGTTAGGCTCGTCCGAAGGCCAAGGCTACGGGATGATCATCGCCGCCCTGATGGCCGGACACGATCCGGAGGCTCAAACGATCTACAATGGACTATTCAAAACTGCACGCGCTTACAAGAGCTCGGGAAATCCCAACCTGATGGGTTGGATCGTAGCCGATGACGTTCGGGCTCAAGGCCATTTCGGTTCCGCCACGGATGGGGACCTGGATATCGCTTATTCGTTGATCCTGGCCCATTATCAATGGGGATCGGACGGTGAGATCCATTATTTGAACGAAGCGCGGAAAATGATCAACGAAGGAATTAAAGCGAGCTACGTAACGAACCAGCGCCGGGTCAATCTTGGGGATTGGGATAGTAAGAACGCCTTGAATACCCGGCCGTCGGATTGGATGCTGAGCCATTTCCGGGCTTTTCACGAGGTTACCGGAGACCCGGTTTGGATCGAAGTGATCGATAATCTTTATCAGGTTTACAATCAATTCAGCTCGCGGTATTCCTCCGCAACCGGCCTGATTTCCGATTTTGTCGTCGAAGATCCGCCCAAACCGGCTCCGGAATATTACTTGGATGAATTTAAAGAAACGAACCAATATTACTATAATGCGAGCCGTTTTCCGCTTCGGATTGTGATGGACTACGCTTTCTACGGAGATCCCAGAGGGAAGGCCGTGGCGGACAAGCTGGCCAACTGGATCAAGTCCAAGAGCGGCAATAAGCCGGCCAATGTGAAGAACGGGTACAAGATGGACGGGACGCCGATCGGCGACTATGCGACCGCCGTGTTTGTCTCTCCGCTGATCGCCGCGGGAACGGCGAACGGGGCGCATCAAACCTGGGTAAATGCCGGTTGGGATTGGATGAAGAATAAGAAAGAGGATTACTTCAGCGACACTTATAATCTGCTGTGCATGCTTTATTTGTCCGGCAACTGGTGGATTCCGTCAGGGCAAGCCCCGGAGCCGGTCGAGAACCTGGCGCTGAACAAACCCGCGTTCGCCAGTTCGATCGAGGGAACGGGATTTGAAGCGGGCAAAGCGTTCGACGGCAATCTGGTTTCCCGCTGGGCCAGCAACGAAGGGACGGATCCCGAATGGATCTATGTGGACTTGGGCAGCACCCGCTCCGTTTCCGGCGTAAAGTTGAAATGGGAGGACGCTTACGCTATCCAATTTAAAATTCAGGTATCTTCCGATGCCGGCGGAACACCGGTTCATTGGACCGATGCGGCTACGATCTCTAATGGGGATGGAGGGGAGGACGAGATTACCTTCACTCCGCAAAACGCCAGGTATGTAAGAATGTATGGAATCCAGCGGGGGACGCCGTATGGCTATTCGCTGTACGAGTTTGAGGTGTACGGAGAAAACTAAAGATGTGAAAGAATCAGGAAGTCGGGCGCTAACGTCCGGCTTCCTTTGCATTTGCGGGAATGTTCCCGTGAGTCACGCCTAGCATGGCATCCCGATACCGGGACGGAGATAAGCCGGTTACACGCTTAAACATTTTTGAAAAGAGGAGCGGGTCGCTGTAGCCGACGGAGCGAGCGACATCGGCGATGGACAGGTTTAGCGACTCCAGCAGTTCCTTCGCTTTGTTCATGCGAAATTGCAGTAAATATTTCTGGGGCGATATCTTCATTCTTTCTTTGAACAAGGTGGAAAGGTAAACCCGGTCGATCCCGATGATCCGGGCGAGCTCGGTGATGCTGACCGGATTGGAGTAGTTCATCCGGATATATTCGATCGTCCGGTCCACATAGCGGGTTTTGGAAGCCGGTTGGGAGGCGTTTCCGACGCTCGAGAGCATTTCTCCCAACCAGTCGGCGAAAAAACGGTATAACCCGCTGCGCAGGGCCAATCCGCAGATCGGCTCGGGTCTGGCGGCGGCCGCCGCGAATTCGTCCAAATACGTATCGAACCAGGCGGGACGGGAGCAGGCGAATACGGGACGCTCCCGGCATAATCCCGCAGCCGAGAGCATCGTCTCCGCGTCTTCCCCCTCGAAGGCGATCCAGGAATAAACCCAAGGATCCGCTTCGTCCGCCCGCATGCAGCAGATCTGCCCGGGATAAACGGCAAATCCCGCTCCTTTTGCGAGTTCGTAGGTGTGACCGTTAAAGTCGTACCGGCCCTTCCCCTCATGGATGAACAGCAGCTTGTACTGCTCTTTGATGCCCGGGCCCCAGCAATATCCGCGCTCACAGTGCTGCTTGCCGTGGTAGCAGTAAGTTATCTCGTATTGCGTCGTCATGATTTGTACGCTCCTGTTCTTGAAGTGTAATTACATTATGCCATGAAGATTCAACATGCGGATATTTATTTATCGGCTTATTGCCCGGTATAATCAGGATGTAAACGTTTTTCTTATTAATATGATGACATGCGAAAAAGATCCTCCGGGGAGGATCTGAGTCATGCGGAGGTACATGAATAAGATCGCTCCGGGGAGGATCTGGGTCATGGGGGTGACTATGCCATCAGGGGAGTAAAGTGCCTAGCGCACTTTCAACCCTTCCAACTCCAAAAAGATGCAAATCTGCAGGTATTTAGGCCCGATCGACGAGGGAATGAGAAAAAAGATGCAAATCTGCAGGCATTTCTAGCGATTTTAGAGAAACGAGCCCGTTTTGTCGAAAATTCCTGCAGATTTGCAGGAATTTTCGAATTTTTGTTCCGAACAAGAAAAAAACATGCAGAAATGCAGGAATTAGAGCCTAGCTGTCGTTGCAATATCGGCATTTTGGGCCGTTATTCCGGCCCGATTCGCCTCCACTGAGAAAATAGCGGTAAAAAAAGGTCTTATTTCCTGCTTCAGGGGCCGATAATCAGGTTTTGACCCGCTTTTTCCTAAAATAGGGCCCTAAAATGCAGCAATCTTGCAAAAAAAATGACATAACAAGTAAGAAGAATAATTTACAAAAAAAGGAGACCCCAGTTATCGTAGAATTGTACAGATACATACGAAAGGAGGTCTCCTTGAATACAAAGATACC